>JAPLCR010000093.1 GCA_026392135.1 Armatimonadota bacterium | reverse complement strand
ACCTCTAGGGAAAGGGAGACTATCGCCCAACGGAGTCGTCTTCCGCCCTAGTCACTCCTCGCCCAGAATTGGGAGAGGGGACGGGGGTGAGGGCTTCTGGTTTTCAACTGGAAGACTTATTCCAGAGTAAGTCCCTTACAGAAGATACCGACCTAGAGTGGCAGCCTGTTCAAGAGCCTAACGTGATGGGATATGAGGTTGTCTGGCGAGCGACGACCGAAGCGACATGGACGCACTCGCGCTCTGTAGGCAAGATAACGCAGTACACTTTTAAAGGAGTCTCCAAAGACAACACTTTTTTTGGCGTAAGGGCGGTAGACTCGAAGGGGCGTAGAAGCCCTGTCGCGTTTCCGCGCCCGGTGCGCTAAACGGATAAGGAGTTCTAGTAACATGAGTAAATGGAATGGAACACGCCGAGAATTTCTTCAAGGGGCGGCGGGTGCTACCGCATTCACCTCTATAGAGATATCCAAACGGAGAGGAAGCAAGCGAATGCTACCTAAGCCCACCCCGCAACAGCTGACATGGCAGGACGCAGAGTTGAGTATGTTCCTGCACTTTGGAGTGAACACCTTCACCGATAGAGAGTGGGGCGACGGAACGGAAAGCCCGCACATCTTCCAACCCTCCCAGCTATCGGCGCGGCAGTGGGTTCAGACGGCGAAGGAGGCGGGCTTCAAGTATGTGATATTGACGGCGAAGCACCACGACGGCTTCTGCCTTTGGCAAAGTAAGCATACTGAGCACTCCGTCAAAAACAGCCCATGGCAAGATGGCAAGGGCGACGTTGTACGCGAGTTTACAGAGGCGTGTCACGAGGCGAAGATGAAAGTTGGTCTCTATCTCTCTCCTTGGGATAGGCACGAGCGAACGTATGGAGATTCACCCGCCTACAATCGGCACTTTGTGAATCAACTGACGGAGCTACTTACCGAGTATGGGGAGGTCGCGGAGGTCTGGTTTGATGGCGCGAATGGAGAGGGTCCCAACGGAAAGCGGCAAGAGTACGACTGGCACGCCTTCTACTCCACAATTCGTAAGCATCAGCCGAAAGCCCTGATAGCGATTTCAGGACCCGACGTTCGCTGGGTGGGAAATGAGGACGGCTTCGCACACGAAACAGAGTGGAGTGTTCAGAACCCCGACCCACTCATACATCCCGGACAAAAAGACAAAATCTGGTGGCCCGCCGAGTGTGATGTCTCCATTCGTCCGGGCTGGTTTTGGCATGAGCGGGAAGACACGCAGGTGAAATCCCTCAGCCATCTGATGGACATCTACTACCGCTCGGTAGGACGCAATAGTGTCCTTTTACTGAATGTGCCGCCAAATAACAGAGGGCTTATCGCAACCCCCGACGTGGTGCGGCTGAAAGAGTTCCAGAACACTATTCAGAAGTCTTTCGCTCACGACTTTGCACAAGGCAAACCTGCTACCGCTGCCTCAAGTTTACGCGGACATGGTGCAGGAAGCATCGTAGATACTCGCCCGAACACCTACTGGAGTCCGTCTGCAGAGGGAGGGCTGCCCTCTGTAGAGGTGGATCTACGTGTGCCCTCCGCTATTAATACCGTATTGACTCAGGAGTATGTGGCAGAGGGACAGTGCGTGGAGCAGTATCGCGTGGAGGCGTTGGTAGAGGGAGGCTGGCACACTCTGATCAATGGAACGACCATAGGGCGCAAGAAACTGGATAGGTTTGAGACGGTGACGACCACAAAGATTCGCTTGACGCTTCTCAAGAGCCTCGCACAACCTCAAATCCAGCGTGTCGGAGTTTTTAATACGCCAAAAGTCTAATCTCTTCCTGAAAATGTCACCTTTTACCTTAACAGCCCCCTAAACGCTAGCGACAGGAAGGGGAGTTCCGGGCGTGAAGTACTTCACGCGCACTTTTTTATACTCCTTAGTACTATAGAGCATGGTGTATTCGGGTATCCCTGTCTGCTCAGCAATCAAGTCCAGTACCTGAAGGCAGTCCTCGGTGGTCTGCCCATGTACCATAGAGAAGAGATTGAAGTTCCAGTCGGGCGGATAGACGGGGCGCTGGTAGCAGTGGCTCACCGCCGCATACTCTGCAATTATTGCGCCGACCTCCTCTAATCGCTCCTGCGGTACTATCCAAACTCCCATCGCGTTCGCAGAAAACCCTGCGTTTCGGTGGCGCAATACTGCCGCGAAACGCCGCATGATTCCCCTATCCATAAAGCTCTGTGCGTGCGTGAAAAGCTCCTCTTGCGAAAAGCCGAACTTCTGTGCCCATATCTCAAACGGGCGCGGTTCGATAGGCAGGTCACGTTGCAGAACGCGCACCGCCTCTACCTCGCGCATGGTCAACTCTTGCGCTTCGCGGATGCCCTGCACGATTT
>JAPLCR010000459.1 GCA_026392135.1 Armatimonadota bacterium | reverse complement strand
GTCAATCAGGGCAAAACATGGTTGCTCAAAGAACAGTCTCCAAACTTTCCAAAGAAGAAGTAACCTGCTTATGAAAGCACCAATCTCCCGCTCTCGCGTACTACTCTATAGCACGCTTGTATTTGCCTTGCTTATCGGTACTCTCTATCGCCTAGCAAATCCGCCCGCCCACCACGATCCACTGCGCGGAGATGACGACGACTCAAAAATTGCCCTCCAAGCCCTCCTGCAAAAAACACCAACGGAACAGCAGGAGGCTCTTCTCCGAAAATATGTCAATGATTCCTCTCCAAACTTACGCCTTAATGCGCTAGAAACACTGGAAGCGCAGTACCCGCAGACGAGTACAGACTTAGTACAAAACGCGCTTGCAGACAGTTCGACGCCTATTCGTGAATGGGGACTAGAGTCGGCGCAGAGGCTTGACCGCCCAAGCGCGATTCGCCTTTTTATGGCTGGCATACAGGACACCGACACAAGTGTCAAAATGACTGCTCTACAGGAGCTAAAGGCTTTACTCAAGAAATCGACAGAGGCAGACGACAAAAGTATGGTTCCGCTACTGATGCAGGAGCTTCAAACAGCCTCTCCGCTACTACGCGCCTCGTTCATCCGTACTCTTATCCAGTTGACAGGGAAACAGTGGGAGTTGGCAACCACTGCCCCGCTCTCAACACAAGAAGAGCGGCTTGCGAAGTGGAAAACATGGTGGAATACCGTAGAGGCAACCTGGGCTAAAGAGCCATACAGTACGACGACTGCACAGCTGCCTACACGCTCCGACCCTGCTCCAGACTTCTCGTTGAACGACGTAGACGGTAAACCTTTCCACCTTGCCCAGCAAAAAGGGCGCGTTGTCATGGTGAATTTTTGGGGTACTTGGTGTGGTCCCTGCAAGCTAGAGATACCAGACCTTCAGAGGCTATCTCAAACACTACGCGATAAACCGTTCGACCTCATCGGTCTAGCGTTGAATGAGGAGGGCGAGGAGAGAGGTTTGAAAGAGAGAAGCTCCAAATTAGGTGTCACCTATCGCCAAGCGCTCTGCCCTCGACAGGTTCAACACGCTTATGGAGAGGTGACAGGAGTTCCCATCACCTACCTGATGGACAAACGAGGCAACATTCGGTATCGCTGGGAGGGACCTCGCGACTACGCAACGTTCTATAGCGCGGTAGAGCGGCTCCTGAAAGAGTAGCCTGATTACAGTGCCTCTATTTTGCTAATTATCTAAACTTTATGGTAACTACTCAGGCTTATCTCATGGAGAGTAGCAGAATCACCTTGCAGACAAGTCCTTCTCCCGAATCGGGAGAGGGATGCCCGAAGGGCAGGGTGAGGGCTGAGTAGTTACACTTTATGAAGGAACAACTCCGTCACATACCGAAACCTGTGAACAAGGTTATATACTAAGGGACTTACTCTGGAATAAGTCTTCCAGTTGAAAACCAGAAGCCCTCACCCCCGTCCCCTCTCCCAATTCTGGGCGAGGAGTGACTAGGGCGGAAG
>JAPLCR010000690.1 GCA_026392135.1 Armatimonadota bacterium | reverse complement strand
AGCTTAACGACAAGAAGCGCGGCGGCGTACTGACAATGGCAAGCATTCTCACCCTAACCTCCTATCCATTACGAACAAGCCCCGTCTTACGCGGCAAGTACATCATGGAGCAGATGCTTGGGATTGAAGTTCCGCCTCCCCCACCCGTTCTCGCTACCCTCCCCCCCGACGACCAACCTCGTGAGGGCTTGACTTTCCGCCAACGCTTGGAAAAGCATCGCCAAAATACACTCTGTGCAGGGTGTCATTCGCGCATGGATCCGCTAGGCTTTGGCTTGGAGAACTTCGATGCAGTAGGGAAGTGGCGTGATGGGATTGGTGGCAAACCAGTAGACGCTTCTGGTGTTCTGCCCCCTAAAATCACCTTCAACGGCTCCGCAGAACTCAAACAGATTGTCCTTCAACGCAAAGACGACTTCATCCGAAATTTAACGGGTAAAATGCTCTCCTACTCACTTGGCAGAGGGCTCGAACCCTACGATACGAAGGTGGTAGAGCAGATTTCAATGCGTGTACTAAAAGCGGACTGTCGAAACAGCCTTTTGATACACGAGATAGTGAAAAGCTACCCGTTCCAGTATCGGCAAAACTCGGCATGAGTGCGTGCCGCACGGGCTACAGAAGAGCCACCGATCAGAAGAGAAATTGCCCAAAACCGCGCAATTAAACCACAAAAAGGGCATTTTCAGCTTGAAAATGGGCACAATTGTGTTGCCCAAAACACCGCACGCACTAGAAATCCCGCCCCGCTCTCCGTCATAATGAAGGATGGGGCGAGTACGTAAATTGGGGCTAAAGCCAACAAGATATCAGGAGATAACGATGGGAAAAGGGTCACTATCACGCAGAACTGTTTTGAAGGGGGCAGGAGTCTCCATGCTGTTGCCCTTGCTAGAGGCGATGGAAACATCTAGCTCTGCACAGACCAAAAGTGCAGAGCTGGCTCCCCTTCGGTTTGCCACGCTCTATATGCCAAACGGTGTAAACCCAAACGCATGGACTCCCAAAGGCGCTGGCAAAGAGTTTGAACTCTCCCCCACTCTCGCACCTCTCATCAATGTCAAAGACAACATTCTTGTCCTCACCGACCTGATGAACAAGAACAGCATCACAGGTGACGGTCACTATGTTAAGGTAGCACCGTTCCTCACGGGAACCGCTATCACCAAAACGACAGGGAGCAACTTGCGGTGCGGAGGTATCTCGCTAGACCAACTCATCGCGCAACACGTTGGCAATTTCACCCCACTCCCCTCCCTCGAATTGAGCGTTGAGACACCTACCACCTATGTAGATACCAACGTCGGGTTTACGGCTCTCTACGGCTCACATATCTCATGGAGCACCCCAACAACGCCCGTTACCCGCGAGGTCAACCCGCAGCTCGCCTTCGATAGGCTCTTCCGATCAGCTTCCTCTACAAAGACCAGCAACAAAAGAGACAAGAGTATTCTCGACCTTGTAATAGACGACGCGAAGCGGCTACAAGCAAAGGTCGGTATATCGGACAAACAGAAATTAGATGAGTATTTTGAGGCGGTGCGCTCGGTGGAGAAGCGAATTGCGTTTGATAGCGCACGCCGTAAACATGAGGTTCTGGCAGATGCTACAGCGCGTCTTGAGATTGAGAAACTCGGTACACGTATTAAAAGTTACTACAACGACGCTATCGCGATCAAACAACGCGGGATAGACCACACCGAGCAAGTGCGAATTATGCTCGATATTATTGCGTTAGGCTTCTGGACAGACAACACTCGCGTCGCAACGTTTATGTTTGGTAATGAGGTAAGCGGGCGTAATTTCTCGTTCGTGCCGGGCGTGAGCGGCGGGCATCATCAGATTTCGCACCATGAAAACGACAAGAGTAAAATGGCGGAGTACCAGCGCATCAACCTCTGGCATATCCAGCAGTATGCCTACCTCCTAGAGCGTCTAAAATCTATGAGGGAGGGCGAAAGGACGGTTCTGGATAACTCAGTAATACTCTTCGGCGGGGGCATGAGAGATGGAAACGCGCATAGCCCCAATAATCTACCGCTCGTGTTGGGTGGGAGCGCAGGCAAGCGGTTCGTAACAGGGCGACACCTTGTCTATCAGCGCGATACTCCGCTCTGTAGCCTGTATCATGCGATACTCGGCGCGTTCGACATCCCAATCGTTAAGTTTGGAGACAGTACGAGCGACTTGCCCGGTCTTGCGGATGCGAACAGCAGTGGAACAAAGGGGGCTTAGATTACGCCCCTTGTAACTTCCCAATGCGTGCCGCAGAGGATAGTCTATTTTGGAATCAGCGTAGCTCGCGAAACCGCCATATCAGGTTTGCACCTCTATCCATCGCAAGAATTGAGTTAGCGGAGTAGGCTTTTGCGTGCCCATCTCCAAGAATGATGTTTGCGGTTCCTTGCCCCTGCCCCGTTGCAAAATGGCGACAGTAGATTGGCTTCAACTCTCGCGCACGAAGCGCACTCCCTCCCACAATATCGCTGTCCGCCACCTTCGGCGGTGAAAGCCTAATGTCTGTCGGATGCACCAGTCCACGCATAGGATCAAACACATAGCCGCGGTATTTAGATGCCACTGCACCACTCGCCGTATCTCCCATCATCGCTGTTCGCGCAGGCTCGTCTAACATAGCCAATGGGGTAACAGAGGTAGGAGCTTCGAGGTCATTTGCCGGACTTACAGGGTCGTAGCCTGTTAATGTGGAGTAGCCAATAGGCGCACTGCCTCGTAAGTCCCAACTCGCGGCGAATTGGGGGTTGGATGCGCTCGGACAGAAGAACACTTGCTGATTCTTTACGTAAGGCTGGATGATGTTAGTCCAGATACAGAGTGGGTCGCTAGATGGCACACCATAGTTGACGGATGGGCAGAAGTTTTCGTCGTGGTCTTGTGTATACATATAGAGTGCCATAGACAGTTGGCGCGCGTTGGAAAGGCAAGCCGCCTGTCGAGCGCGTTCACGTGCCTGCGCGAAGACAGGAAACAGGATAGCCGCAAGCACCGCAATAATTGCGATGACAACGAGTAGCTCAATGAGCGTAAAGGCATGATGGTGTCTGCGTTGCAAAGCGATGTCCTCCATTGTACTATTTGTATTGGGGTTATCCTACTGCATAACGGGCTTCAGTAGTATGAAGCTCTAAAAGCACGCTACTCGATTACTTAACCCCAGTATTGGGTTAAGATATGTAGACAAATGAGTCGAACAGATTTGTGTGCAGATTTCTGGCGGTGGTTCCGAGTACAATGGAGTTATCACAATTCCGATACTCAGGAGCCACCACCATGAACAGTATAGTAGAT
>JAPLCR010000421.1 GCA_026392135.1 Armatimonadota bacterium | reverse complement strand
TGTTGGCGACCACCACACGGTAGAACGGGCTTCGCTTTGCGCCCATGCGCTGCATTCGGATCTTAACTGCCAATCTGGTTGCTCCTTTCCGTCTTTTGAAAAACGGAGTGACGTATCAGTGTATCTCTTGGAAGAGATTGACTTTGTAGAGTGCCGAAGGGTATCGGCGGGTATTAGAACTTCGAGCGAAAGCGAGAAACAGGAGAACCATCTAGTTCAGACTACCTGAACCGTGAGAAGTTTCACTCTGTTAAACTAAATTCTCTCGTTTGTTTTATTCCTCACACAGCATATGGGCTGAGTGTAGTATCAAAAAGCTACCAAGGACGGCGGACTTTGCCGAATTTGGGCATTTTCTTTAGGTTACTGGGCGACGGAGGCGCAGGCTGCTCTAGGGGTGTATCCCTCTGGGGCATTCCGGGGAACTTGCGTTTCCCTCCGCCCTGCTGCCCTTGCATCATCATTCGCATCATTTTTCGCATCTGCTCGAACTCGTTCAGAAACTGGTTGACCTCTTGTACGCTTGATCCACAGCCAGCGGCGATACGTTTGCGCCTGCCGCCATTCAGTAGGGAGGGATCTTTTCGCTCGGCGAGGGTCATAGAGCGGACGATTGCCTCTTTGCGCGTCATTATTTTGGGGTCTATATTTACCTCGTCCAGCATTTTGCTGTTCACTCCGGGTAAGAGTTTGAGGAGGTTTTCAATGGGACCCAACTTTTTAATGCTCTGCATCTGCTCTAGAAAGTCATTTAGATCGAACTTGCTTTCGCGGAGTCTCTTTTCGAGTGCTTCTGCCTGTTTTTCGTCAACTGCCTCCTGCGCCTTTTCGATGAGGCTGAGGATGTCGCCCATACCGAGTATTCGGGAGGCGAGGCGGTCTGGATGGAAAGGCTCTAGTGCGTCTAGCTTTTCGCCGACGCTCATAAACTTAATGGGGATACTGGTGACGGCACGAATGGAGAGGGCGGCTCCGCCGCGTGTATCGCCATCCATCTTAGTCATTACAAAACCGGTAAGTGCTAGTCGGTCGTAGAACTGCTTGGCGAAGTTGACCGCATCTTGTCCTACCATGGCATCCACCACAAGCAGTACTTCGTGCGGGTTTACCCATGCCTGCATCTGCCCCAACTCGTCCATTAGGTCTTCGTCTATTGCAAGGCGACCTGCGGTGTCGAGAATGACAATGTCGTTGCCGTTTCGCTTTGCCTGCTCTATCGCGCTTCGGGCAATAGAGGGGGGAGACTTTTTATCTTGCTCTGGCGAGGTAAAGACGGGGACTTTGATCTGTTCGCCCAGTACTTCGAGCTGTTTTATAGCGGCAGGACGATAGATATCACAGGCAACCATAAGTGTGAGAGTTGTCTTTCCTGTGCCTTGCAGACCGCAGAGCATAATAACGGTGGGCGGAGTGGGGGAGAGTTGAAGCCCTGTGTGGGTTCCACCGAGCAGTGCGACAAGTTCGTCGTTAACGACTTTGACCACCTGCTGAACGGGGGAGAGGCTCTCCAAAACATCTACGCCAATGGCTCGGTCTTTTATGCGTGTGATAAAGTCGCGGACGACTTGCAGGTTTACATCGGCTTCGAGCAGAGCAAGGCGCACCTCGCGCATGGCTTCGGTGACATCGGCTTCGGTAAGCCGCCCTTTACCACGCAGGCGCTGGAATACATCTTGCAGTTTTTCGGAAAGGCTATCGAACATAACCTAGTCGTACTCGTTTCTGTTGCCGGTGACGAGGGGCACAAAGAGAACCCGATACCACCCTCTAAGGCTTACGGACAGGGGAGGCATCAGGTCGTTTTGTATCTGCTGAAGGGTTTCCCGCACATCGGTTGAAGGGTTATCTTACAAAAATGCCCTCAAATTAGCGTTTCAGTATACAATTTTTGACGGGTATTGTCAAGATTTAATGTGCGTTGGTATGGCAAAAACCCACGCTTTTGGGTACAGTAAGCAGAGTAGGCAGGAGTTTGTGGGCTGTGGGGGCTGACTCATGGATACAGAGCGTCAACTTAGGCGGACGGGGTGGGCTTGCTTAATAGCGGTGTGTCTGTTGTTTACACCTTCGCTCTACCTCCATTGTGTCTCTTTTGCGCTGCTAATTGGACTGAAGGTGGGCGTTTTGGGGCTGCTTTTAGGGCTTTCGCTCGCCTTTGTGACACGGACGCGCCGTGCGATACTTATCTATTTGGGGCTTTTGGTAGCCTTTTGTGCGGGGTGGTTTTTTGTTGTGATGCTCGACAGTGTGGACTTACCAAGTTTTGTGGTACCGCGGGGTGCGCCAACTATCTGGGAAAACTACCCTGTATTTCTGAGAATAGGGACGTTTCTTTTATGTGTCCCCTATCCCTTTGCGCGGTGGGGGTATCATGCGCCTGACGCTTTTTCTGAAAACTCTCCGCCTTCGGGAGATATTGAATAGCCCTCTGTACGTACTCTATACTAGAGTGACCCGAACCTTACGCACTACGATTTTGGGAGTTAAGCCGATGATTCATGAACATCCAAGTTCACGCCCACGTTTACGCGCCCTGCTATTTGGCGTAATGCTCTGCCTTTTAGTCCTGGTCGGCTTGGTGTTGCCGAACCTCAAGATAAGTTGGAAGCAACCAGAGAGCCGCGCCGAAAAAACAGGCTGGCCCGGTCTGCCAACTCCTGAAGCGGCGCAACCATTGGGAGATCAGGAGCCTTTTGCCCGTGCGGCGACGAAGGCTAGCCCTTCTGTCGTAAATATTGACACGCGGCAACTGGTGCGCCCCTCCGTATTTGATGACTGGGTGGCAGATGGTCAGGGGCGTGTGAACCTCAAACAGGGGTCGGGGGTGGTCATTGACGCGAAAGAGGGCTATATTCTTACCAATGAACACGTTGTGGGCGGAATCAATGAGGAGAATCGGCAGATAGTCGTCTCCACGATACATGGCAAGCGTCTTCGGGCTACTGTGGTGGGGGCTGACCGCACTACCGATATTGCGCTTGTAAAACTCGATACTAGCACCGATGACATAGTAGGCGCGAAAATTGGGGATGTGAACGCCCTCATACCGGGGCAGATGGCGGTGGCGATTGGCAATCCGCTAGGCTTTCAGTTTACTGTGACACATGGCGTTATCAGTGCCCTAAAGCGCCCTGTCGGTGAGTATGAGAACCTGATTCAGACCGACTGCGCCATTAACCCCGGCAACTCCGGCGGCGCGTTGGTGAACTTGCAAGGACAGGTAGTCGGTATCAATACGGTGATCATTAACGGGGCACAGGGGCTTGGTTTCGCCATTCCTATAGATACTGCCCTCCGAGTTGCGGCGGAACTAAAGCAGTACGGGCACATAAAGCGTCCTTGGCTAGGTATCAATGTCGTGACCAACTCTCGACAGTTCGCCAATACCTATGGTTTGCCGACAGTAGAGGGTGGGGTAGTGGTAAAACTCTACGCGAAGGGACCATCGCGTCAGGCGGGTATCCAGACAGGTGATATTATCCTTAAAGCGAACGGGCGTGTCATTACAAAACTCGAAGATTTTAAGGCTTTTGAGAAGGGGCTGAAAATTGGGCAGTCGGTAGAGATTGAGATACAGCGTGGCGACCAACGGGGTAAGGGAACGGTTGTGGCGATGGAAGCACCGTAGTTTTTTGAGGGAGGGGATGGTGTTTGTTATGAACACAAAAGCGTCCGCGCTTAAACGCATCCAGCAACATATTGAGGCTCTGAACAGTCCTGACCAAAAGTTGGCTTTACGAGCAGAGGGCTACCTCATGCGCTATTACGGCTCTAGGGCATTAGAACCCCTAATTACCGCTTGCGACCATCCTAATTACGAGGTGCGTTTTCGTGCGGTGTGGGCGTTGGCGCATACTCACGACCCTCGCGCCTATGAGACCCTCTTGCACTTGACCAGTGACCCTGCTCCAGAGGTGCGTTACGATGCGACTCTTGGGTTGGGCATATTAGGTGATGCACGCGCCATTGAACCTTTAATTGAATTGATGTCTATACCTGACCTCGAACCCAGTTTAGAAGGCGTAGCGGCGAATGGATTGGTTAGACTGGGACAGCAAGCCGCTCCCGCTCTCCTGCTTCTGCTTCAAAGTGCCGTGCCTTCGTTAAGAGCTACAGTAGCATACGTGTTGGGTGATATAGGAGGTATATCCGCAGTAGAATCTCTATCGCGCCTGTTGATTGAGGAAGACGAAGACCTACAAATTGCGGGTATTGAGGCGTTAGCGAGTATTGGCACGGCAGAGTGCCTTGCTCTAATCCAGCCTAGCCTTAATGACGTATCTGAGCGAGTGCGCGAGAACGCCGCCTACTGGTGTAAAGACCTCTCAGCAGCTTGTGTCTAAATGTAGACAAAATAGTACTATTGTGATATAATAAAACCAACAAAACTACTCCCTGAGAAGGTTATAGCACGATGGCTCGAAAAAACAGAGACGAAGAAGAGCGGTTTGTTTCCCCAGATGAGCAGTCTGACGACGCAGAACTCACGTTGCGCCCCAAGCGGCTACGAGAGATGATTGGGCAGAACAAGGTCAAGCAGAACCTCTCCATTGCCATCCAAGCCGCCAAGCTACGGTCAGAGCCGCTCGACCACGTACTTTTATCGGGTCCTCCCGGGCTGGGTAAGACCACCCTTTCCAATATCATTGCAAACGAGATGGAGGTCACGATACACATCACATCGGGTCCCGCCATCGAAAAGCCGGGAGACCTTGCCGCTGTTCTCACCTCGCTAGAACCCAATAGCGTCTTCTTTATTGATGAAATTCACCGCCTTAATCGCGCCGTAGAGGAGATACTCTACCCTGCCATGGAGGACTTCAAGCTCGACATCGTTATCGGGCGAGGTCCTAGTGCCAGAACCCTTCGCCTCGCTCTATGAAACGGACGATCTTCAGAAAATTGTGACTCGCTCGGCGGACATCCTCAAGGTGGGCATGGAGCCGAGCGGCGCAACCGAAATCGCAAGGCGGTCACGGGGGACACCTCGTATTGCAAACCGTATGCTCAAGCGTGTGAGAGACTGGGCGCAGGTGAAGGCAGATGGCATTATCACCCGTGAAATAGCTGACATTGCGCTTAGAGAGCAGGGTGTAGATGAGTTGGGGCTAGACGATATTGACAGACGGTATATTCTCGCAATGATTGATAAGTTCGAGGGGGGACCTGTCGGCTTGGAGACTCTCGCCTCCATTCTTGGCGAAGAGAAGGATACTCTCGAAGACGTTCACGAACCCTATCTTATGCAGATGGGTTTCATCAACCGCACAGGGCGAGGGCGTATCGCAACGCGCCCTGCTTACGAGCATTTAGGGCGTACATTTCCTCAAAAAAGCGCAAAAGGAGGCGAGCCACCGCAGGGAATTCTATTCAACGTCGAGAACTAAAGGGTATGAACCCTAACACCTCAAACTCAAACACTATTGAGGCGATGCAAGCTAGAATTTGCCCTCGCCGAACTATCAAAGGAGTCGCCGCCGCACTACTTCCTTACAACATGGATGGGACAGTCGCGGAGGAGGCTTTCGCCGACCACCTACAACGAACTCACGGCTGTGGGCTTCAGAACGCGGTCAACATGGACACGGGTTACACGAACTACCTCACGCCAGAGGAGAAGACCCGCGTTTTAGAGTTGACTCGCTCTGCTCTTGGACACAACACTCCGTTTGTCGCAGGGGCGTACATTGAAGGGCGAGAGGGCGATATTGTAACGCTCTACCGCAGTGAAATAGAGCGCATTCTCTCCTTTGGCGGCACGCCTATTCTCTTTCAAACCGCCCGCCTGCACGGCATGACTCCTCAGCAAAAAGCCGACACTTACCGCGAAATATGCGCGGATGTTCCGCAAGTGATAGGCTTCGAGTTGGGGCGTATGTTTGCCCCAAATGGTGAGATATGGGATGAAGAGACCTTTGCCCGTATGCTGGAAATCCCCGCGCTCGTAGGCGCAAAACACTCCTCTCTTGACCGCCTTACCGAACTGAAACGCCTCGAACTGCGCGATAGACTCCGTCCCGACTTTATA
>JAPLCR010000469.1 GCA_026392135.1 Armatimonadota bacterium | reverse complement strand
TTTTTGGAACCCAAAACAGGGGAGAAATCCGGTAAACTGGTCGCCTTAGTTCCCCTTCGCCCAGTATTGGGAGAAGGGGCTAGGGGTTGAGGGCTACTTACTGCGTAACGTGAGTTACTCTTTTGAATGTATCTCTTTTTTCAAATCGAACTTCGGTTGTTGAAAGTGATGTCGAATATATTCTATGTGTTAGCACCCTGTGATGGCTTACATTACAAGGACAAGTGGAAGGCAGTTTCGTGACTACCCAACCAGATCAACCAAACGAAAACCCCAATCCCGTTTCCTATAAACCCACATCTTCTAGTGCTTCTCCACCCCTACTTCCCTACTTTCTTCGTTTGTGGAAGTTTGTAGCGATTATGGTGCTTGTTGGAGGAACGCTCGGAGCATTACCAAGGCTCATCGCTCCGCTGAACTATACAGGCATTGCGGTTATCTCGTTCCCGCCCTCTCCTCTGGCAAAAATATCCGCTGGCGGTATCGCCGCAGATAAAGACATTCCAGCTATTCCCCTTTTGGAAGGGCTTGGGTTAGTGCCGCAAGCAGGTACTGCGCCTGAAGCCGCACGCCTCATTATGGGTACGCGCAAATCCATAGGAAGAGTAGTAGATGAGTTTAAGTTCGCTCAGAACTGGGGTGTGCCCCGTGACCTTGCCATTCAGCTGCTAACGGGAAAGATAATCTTTCGCCCCGGCGAAGTGGGCGACCTCAAAATCGAATTTACAGACCCCGATAGGAAGCTCGCCAAAGCGGTGGTGGTACGCCTCCTGAAAATGCTAAAAGATGAGACATCGCGTATTGCGACAGAGACCACTGGCGACTTCCTTACCATTATTACCAATGGGCGAGTGACTGCCGAGGCAGAGTTACTGGCAAAACTCACTATAGGAAAAGAGTTTCTTAATAAGAACGACTCTGTATCCCCTGAGCAGCTTGGAAATACGCTCCAAGGAGTCATCGCCAATGCAATGACGGATCTAATAAAAGCGAGCGCGGTGGCGGCAGGGAAAAATGCGGCGGTGGCAAAAGTTCGAAGCTCCGCTTCTGCGGCTCTCAAACAGAATATGGATCCCAACGTTCAAGGCAACGTTCCTACAGTGCTAGGCGGGCTTTACGACAGGAAAGTGGGGCTGACAAGCCAACTAAGCCTGCTGAAGCAGCAGTATAACGACGATTTTCCTGAGGTTGTAACTGTTCAAAGACAGCTGAATGAGGTGACAAAACAGCTTAACTTGGAGGTGTTACGCCTCATGAAGAGTGTGCAGTCGGGTGACAATCCGTATATAGCCCCTGTGGTTGTAGAATCTGTCGCCTCAACTGCAGCACAAGCCGTTTTGGATAAGGCGTTGAAAGACCTTATGCTAAGAGTGAAAGCACTGCCAGAGCGTGGAGTGAAGTATGCCTTTATACAAGCGGACGTGGATACAGCGACGGCAAAAGTGAAGTTCTGGCGCGAGCAGGAGATGAAGGCTCAGGTGGTCATTGCCTCTCGTGGGCACAGCTTCACCGAAATCGAGTCGCCTGATGTTCCTGAACGCCCCAACCCTCGCGGCGCGTTTTTAGGCTTTGCTATGGGCGCGGCTCTTGGTCTCTTTTTTGGAAGCTTCCGTCCCTACATCCAGTGGTATAAATCTCTACCCAAGGACGAGAGTGCCTAAAGCCGTCGCTTTTGCTCTTAACCTCCGCCCCCTTCTCCTCAAATCGGGAGAGGGGGTTGTGTGAAGACCGAGCGAGAGAAGTTAGGTCTCAAAGGAGACGCTCTTGAGAAAACTCATTCAGAGCAATTTTATTAATAAGATATTTATCTTTTTTTTGAAAATTTTCAGCTCATTTTGCACTGCAAGAATGCTTCTCCCTGCCCAAAGAGGAGAGGTTACGGTTGGAATGACACTCGCCATTATGCTCTCCTCGCTGGCATCCCTAGGTGTTACGAGCGCGATTATCTACAATGTCAACAAAAATGAATACCGAGAGCAGGCACTCAAAGACTCTGTAGCGATAAGTCTTCGATTCCTCATCGGAATGCCTTTCGTTATCGTTATCGTCTACTTCCTGTTGGGGAGGTATGCCCACAATCAGGTTTTTAAGGGTATCGCAGATGCTGTTATCCTCTCCTCGTGTGTGCAGTGTGTTATATCGCTCTTTCATGGCTTTGTGACGGATGCTCTTCATGCTCTAATGGACTTTCGCACGCGCAATAACGCTTTTGTCTTGCCGTATCTCGTACAGGTAGGAGTTCTTTTTTCCGTGTGGGTAACGCATCGAGGTATGAGTGTTGGTCACATTATAAGCTCTGTTCAGATCATGTATCTCCAGAACTGGGCGATTCTGTTGGCGGCAGCCTACTCGTTCTTTGTACTACGCAAAAAGCACAAGATAGTCTATCACTGGCAGCTACCGCAAGACTGGAAGAGAGACTATCTCCATTACGGGCTGAAATCCTGCCTTGCAAAGCTGGCGCAGAACCTAAACAACCGCTTGGACGCTCTTCTTATCAATACGCTTCTCAACTCCACCCTGACGGGTCTCTATGCAATTGCGACCTCTTTAGCGGAGCTTCTGCTATTTGTACCAAGTTCTATCGCGGCGGTGTTGCAACCCAAAATCGCGGGTGCCTCTGAAGAAGAGAAGAGAAGATTGCCGGGCTTAATGCTTGGCACTGCGTGTACTTTGACCTTTGGCGGTATTCTACTCGCCTTTATTTTTATGCCCTGGTTTATTCCTTGGTACTATGGAAAGCACAATGCGGAGGCGGTTCCCCCTGCCCTGTGGCTTTTGCCGGGTATGTTAGGGTATGCTATAGCGCAGGTGTTGATGGCGTTGATGGCGGGGTTGGGAAAGCCTCAAGTGAGCGCACACGCCACGATGAGCGGTCTAGTTGCTACGGTGATACTAGATTTTATGTTGATTCCAAGGTTTCATATTGTGGGAGCCGCGGTAGCCTCTTCCATCGCCTACTGGGTATCCGCTCTCACGGTTCTCTACCTCTATCGCCTTCATACCAAAGAGCCTCTTTCCACTCTATTCACCTCCTCTGTGCGGGAGCCGCGTGAGTGGCTAAAAGGCAAAGTAAAGGCGCGTAAGGTATCTAGCGCCTCATCAAATATAGGGCAGTAAGCCCAGTCTACGCTCTGTGTTTACGAGAAAACATCGTAACTACTCAGGCTTATCTCATGGAGAACAGCAGAATCACCTTGCAGACAAGTCCTTCTCCCGAATCGGGAGAGGGATGCCCGCAGGGCAGGGTGAGGGCGGAGTAGTTACAAAACACCATAATCAGAAGAAGCCTTAATGAGTACTGAAACCCTACATAGCCCCATACCACGCCACACGGTCAACCCTATCTCGCGCCTCTTTCGCTACTATTGGGGCGCGAATATCGTGGAGCGCGTGCGTATTGTGTTCTGCCTGGTACTTGCGTTTGTGTTTACTGGATTTTTGGAGTGGATAGGCACACGCACTCTTATCATTATTTATGGTTATCTTGGTACGTATATTATTGGGCTAACAGTATGTATGATTAAAGATAGGACGTTTTGGAGGAGAGTGCAGTATGTTCACGTATTGACGGGCTTTCTGACTCTCTATCACCTTTGGGGTATTCTAGTTCTGGACAATAAGGCTCCGATGCTGTTTGAGGCATTTCGTAGCTATTCCCGCGAAATGGTGACTGTTTACGCGTGTGCTGCGGCTTTGGCGGGCAAAAAAGAGCTTAGGATATTTGCAAACGGTCTTCAAATAGGTCTGATTTTGAACGCTCTTGTCTCCCTACTGGGCTATCAATATCCTGTCTACTACGCCTTTCTTGTACTCGACCCAAAGGTTGCGTTTAATATGGAGAACGTGGGGCGTTACTCCGGTATCTTTACGAACCCTAACGCCGCGAGCTACGTCTATGTGGGGTGTCTCTTCTTTTCGAGATGGGCGCACCCGCGTCTCGCACTTGCCTCTCGGATATTCGGTTTAATTGCTCTCTACTTAACTTTTTCGCGTACTTCACAGTATCTATTGATAATTGCCCTTATACTCGCTGTAGTGCGGCGTGTTCTACTGCAATGGAAGGCAGGAGACTACAAGCGTGTGGCTCAGACGGTGGGGAAAGTTGGGGTAGGGATAACAGTCCTTATGGCAATTGTTCTCGCCAACCTAGACGCGCTAGAGCATAATCCCAAGTTTCAGAGGTTCCAAAATGTCTCTGACCAGAGGCGTGGGTATAGAGGACGCTTTGGCGTTTTGGCAGACTCCGTAGACCTAGCAATGCGTGGTCCTTGGTACGGGAAGGGGCTGTTTCAGTTTAAGGAGGGTATTACACAGGTAAGCCCTGGAGTATAATTATCTATGCCCTCATACGGAGTTGGAGAGTTATTCCTGACCCGGAGGAGAGGTACTATATTACACGTTATGGGGTCTATATCCTGATAGTGGGTGCGACATGGCACAACCTTCTCATTCACCTACATGGAGTTCTGATGGTTACGTTTGTGTTTCATGTCCCGAATCTGTTTGTTGCGCCAAAATCTAGTAGGCGGCACCTTTTGCCTCCTCCGGCGGGCACCTCCTTAACGGGTGTTGCGGTGAACGATTAATATGTCGGAAGGAGGAGAGAGCATCTCTTCCAGAAAGATGCACGAGATAGTAACATGAATACTGAAAACTGGTTTAAAAAAGGGCACCTCCAAACAGGGGGGCGCATATCGTTAGTAGGGTTCGCACTGTGGGGGACGTTCCTCTACCTAACTACGCCGCAACCTGTATCGGCGCGTGGGCAGAAAGAGAGTAGTGATGAGGTAGCCTCCGTTCGTGCTTTTGGGGCAAAAGGCGATGGTACTACCAACGATACCGCTGCATTTCAAAAGGCAATAGATGCCTCTTCTGATGTCTTTATCCCTAAAGGAACCTATATTATTACGGATGCTATTCAGCTCCACGATAATATGAAGGTCACTCTTTCGGCAAACGCTCTGCTCAAATTCCGTTGTATGACGAAGGGACGCGCTCTGTTTACGATTAAGAGAGGATATAACCATAGAGGGTGGGCAGATAGATGGTGAATACGAAAAAAACCCGACAGGCACACTGGGAGGCATCATCGTTCGAGGAGACTCGCGCCATATTGTGATAAAGGATATCGCGATTAGGGATATGCCTACCGAGAGTGAGAAGCATAAATTTCTGGGGGACGGTGTCTATGTAGGCTCCGCAGGGGCGGACGCGGATGCGAAAAAGTTTCCTTCCAATATCCTTATTAGCGGAGTGACTTTTGAGCGCAATATGCGTAACAACATCTCAGTGACGGGGGGACGGCATATTCGTATTGTCGGCTGTTACTTCCTTGGAGAGCCGAGAGCTGCCGCCTCCTTAGACCTTGAGCCGAATACACTAGACGGTGATGCTGAAGATATAAGTATTGTAGGGAACTCATTTGAAGAGACAACCGTCGCGATTGATATTACCAAATCGGCGCACAGAGTTGTTGTCTCTGGAAACACTATCCGCTCTCTCTCTCCTGCTCCCAAGGGGGCTTCCGCTATCCACTTGGGGCCCGTCTGTAAAGATATAACGATAACAGGCAACTTGATTGAAGGCGGACAAGAGGGCGTTCGCGTCAACGGTAAGAACTCGATAGTGTCCGGAAACCGTATTCTTAACTCTGATAGGGGACTGTGGGTAGAGGGAGAAGGGCAGATAGTAGCCAATAACCTGATAGAAGGCACAACAGAGATTGGTATGATGGTGAGCGTAATAGGCGGGAACATCTCCAATAATGTCTTCCGAAACTGCGTCACCAATGAGAAAGTAGACCCTAAGTATCCAACCGTTATTCATGTCAAGAACTATGCAAATGGCGTTCTTTCTGGGAACATGGTTTATGATGACCGACCAACCCCGCCAAATGTCCGAGGAATGACTTTACCGGGAGATGCCAACTTTGCGAAGACATGGAAAATCTCTAACAACCATGTCACGGGGCTAAAAGAGTAGAGAACACTGTACCTCTGAAACAGAAATAGGTGTACTTTTTTCTGCTAATAGTGGAATTTATTAAAAGGCTCTTTCGTAGAGAGTAGTGGAGGCGGATGCAAAAGAGTTTGCGTCCGCTCACACACCACTTACGAAGGAGCCTTTTAATGCCTTACACTCTCCAAAATTTTCTCGCTACATCCGCCACCAAGTCTGCCGCAGAACTCGTCGCCGCCTACCTCCGCCTACCTGAAGACAGGCGCACATGGAGTCCTGAAGACAATAGCCGTAGTGCTCTTGACCAGTTTGCAGAGTGTGCTATCCTGAATGGGTATACTGCCAAGCTTATTCAAACCCATGTTTGGCCCTCTGGCGGCTTTGACAACTTCCTGCGTGAAAAAGCGGAAGCCTCTGCACTAAGCTGGGAAGAACTCAGTGCCCTTTTGGAAGAGAATACGCGTTTGGCGGTCGAAATTATCAGTGCACTCCCCGATGAAGAGCTAGAGGTAGAGATAGACCTCCCCTGGGGCAAGTCCTCTCTTGCAGAGATACTTGCGTATCCTTATTGGAATATGACCTATCATCAAGGGCAAATCAACTACATTGCCTCTATGCTCGGCTGTTTGGGCTAGAAACCAGCCTGCTTTTCGTTTATGGGGTTGCGCGTTCAAGAAGGAAAACCCGTTGGTGAGGGTGAATTAGCCACTATCCCTGCACTCTACGGGCTCCGAACATGGCAAGAGACCTTCAACAACAGAAAGAGGAGATTCGTGACCGCTCCGACATCGTCGCGGTCATTGGTCAGTACACGCGCCTCGTTCGCTCTGGTAAGAACTGGAAGGGGCTATGCCCCTTCCATAGCGACCGCAACCCCTCCTTCTACGTAAACCCTCAAGGGCAGTACTACAAATGCTTCTCTTGCGGAGAGAGCGGAGACATCTTCACCTTTATTCAGAAAAAAGAGAACCTCGACTTTCTCGAAGCGATGGAGGCTCTCGCCAAACGCGCTGGTATTGAGTTTGAAAGGCGCGAAGAGAATCCAGAGCAGAAGAGTGAACGCGATGAGATGTTTGAGCTTAACCGCCTTGCTACGCAGTACTATAAAGAGCGGCTTGCTCTTAGCCCTGACGCACAAAGCTACCTCGCTAACCGTGCCATCCTCAAATCTACACAAGAGCAGTTCGACATTGGCTACGCTCCCCCCGATTGGGAAGGTTTGTCTTTCTATCTTCAGCGAAAACAGGCGAATATCTCCCTCGCAGTAAAGGTAGGGCTTTTGAAGTCGCGTCAGCCTGCCAATAATGGGTACTACGACACCTTCCGAAACCGCATTATCTTTCCCATTCACGATCTCAATCAGCGCGTTATTGCCTTTGGGGGGAGGGCTTTGGGAGACGACCCCGCGAAGTACCTCAACTCCGAGCAGTCTGCCATTTTCGACAAGTCACGCACTCTGTATGGACTCTGTTTTGCACGTAAACACCTTACCGAAAAGAACTCACCCGTTTTTGTAGAGGGCTACGTGGACGTGGTTACGGCGCATCAGGCAGGCTTTCAGCAGTGCGTCGCCACGCTTGGAACCTCCATGACGGAGGAGCATGGACGGATGTTAGTCCGCTATAGCCCTAAAGTGATTGTCTGCTACGACGGCGATTCTGCGGGTGTTAAAGCGACCCTTCGTGCCTCTGCGATATGGGAAACTCTAGGCGTAGAGAGTGCCGAAGTACGTATTGCGCGGCTTCCTGCGGGAGACGACCCCGACTCGGTGCTCAAGCGCGGTGACACTGCTCTCTTCCAACAAGCACTGGATAGTGCGATACCCCGTGTAGAGTATCAAATTGAGCTAGCACTGCAACCTTACGACCTAACGAACTCGGATGCGCGTGCAAGTGCCCTCAAAGAACTCCTACCGATTTTGACGACGGTCTCTTCTCTGGTGGAGAGAGACCGCTATATCCAGCGCAACGCCTACCTTCACCCGACCTACGCCTACAACGCGGGACGTGCCATTATGCAGATAGCCACTGAGGTAGAGGAGATGGCAAAACGCACCAAAGGTAAAATATCTGCGCGAGATCAAGACTACCCTCTCACCGAGCAGATGAATAGGTCGCCTCTCATCGAACAGCCCAGTGGGAATCGCCCGTCAGGATCCTCTTCACAAACCGCTTACGCGGCGAATCGCGAATGGAAAGGGAAGGGGCAACGTAGTAAGGGGAGCAACCGCGCTTATGGCGACCCGACTACCCCCACCCCTACTCTTACGCAGATGACCAGTATAGAGAAGGTAGAGCGGCAAGTTCTGCGTGCCCTCTTTGTTGCCGATTGGCGCTCGCTTATTCTCAGCCGTATAGAGGCTGAACATCTCGTGACCAGTATTGGGAAACAACTTTTTGAGCGTATAGCACGTACTCCTGCCAACGAAGAGGGGGAGATCGACAAGGCGCGTCTCTTCCATACATTGGAAGCAGAGGAGGAGAATCCGGACGTAGAGGACGACCCATTTGCAAACGACCACGAACTTTTGGAGAGGTACGGCATTGCAGAAAATACAGCCCTAAAGATAGTATCGAATGAACCTTTAACCGAAGCATCCGTACACGATTGTATTCGCCGAATTCGGAGATACAACGAAGACAAACAAAAACAAGAACTCGCGCAACTGCTACAACGTACTGATACCACAGCAGAAGAGCACACTCTTTATGTGCGTCAGTTTCATCAAAAAGTACGTGAACTCAGAGGCTTACCGACTTCAACTGATGCAGAGTGACCTCTGAATCGTGCTCTACAAAGAGCATGGTGGCGGTAAAGGAGAAAGACCAGCGTGGCTAGTACCAACGTCATACCACTAGGACAGAGCGAACCTACTGAGATTCGCCGGCTGATTGACCAAGGCAAAGACCGAGGCTATCTCACCTACGATGAGATAAACGACGGTACGGGGCAGGACGACTCCGAATCCGCTCCCTCCGATGAGCTACTGGAAATTTTTGCACAAGAGGGTATTGAAGTTATCCAGCAGATGACCAGCCCTAGAGAGTTCCCAATTCCTATTGTGATGGATGACTTGCCTAACAGCCCCTTAGTAAAAGAGCCGATACTTCGCACGGAAGAGGAGTTTATTGCTGTAGACGGCTTACCACTAGACGATTCGGTACGAATGTGGCTCCGCGAAATCGGGAAAATCCCCCTTCTCACCATCGAACAAGAGGTCTTCCTCGCCAAGTGCGTTGAGCGTGAATTTGAAGAGCCGCGTAAGGCGAAACGCGCCAAAGACACCCTCACCAGAGCGAATCTGCGCCTTGTGGTCTCTATAGCGAAACGCTATAGCGGACGCGGAATGTCGTTTCCTGACCTGATTCAAGAGGGCAACATCGGGCTGATTCGCGCCGTAGAAAAGTTTGACTACCGCAAAGGCTACAAATTTAGCACCTACGCAACGTGGTGGATTCGTCAAGCCATTACCCGCGCCATAGCCGACCAGGGGCGTACTATCCGAATTCCCGTCCACATGGTCGAAACCATTAATCGCCTCATTAAGACCTCCTCTCTTCTTCTCCAACAGAACGGACGCGAACCCACTCTCGATGAACTCGCCTACACACTTCAGATACCCGTAGAGCGTGTTGCGGAGATTCTGCGCGTAGCACCTGAACCTCTCTCTCTCGAAACCCCCATCGGTGAGGAGGAAGACAGCCACCTTTGCGACTTCTTGGAAGACCGCGCCGCCCTCTCCCCTGCGGAAGCTGCTTCCCATCGCCTACTGCGCGAACGCATAGAGAGTGCCCTCGACCACCTCACCCACCGAGAGCGCGAGGTGCTGATGATGCGCTTCGGGCTGGAGGATGGTTGCCAGAAAACGCTGGAAGAGGTAGGGCGACACTTCCGCGTCACCCGCGAACGGATACGGCAAATCGAAGCGAAGGCGCTCAAGAAACTCCGTAGCCCGCGCTGTAGCCACCAACTCCGCGCCTGCCTTGAGTGGCAGTAGAGCCTCCCCTAACACGCCATGAAAATAGAACATTTCCGAGTTAAGAACTTCCGTTGCTTTGAGGACGAGGAGTGGGACTTTGCGCCTCAAGTCAACCTCATTGTGGGGGAGAATGGGGCGGGGAAGTCGGCGTTTTTGGATGCTTTGGCTTTTGGGTTGGAGGCGCTTGCATCCCAGTTCACGCACCTCCCGCTTCAATTCGATCCCCAAAGCACTCGTGTCGTTTCGTCTCCCAACTCGCTTGTTATGAGATGGATTGATTATGCCGAAGCGCAAATTGTCGCCGAAATTGACAGCGAGACATACGACTGGATTCGCAACAGATCGGGTTCTCAAACAACGCAATTGGACCATCCCAACAACCTATTTCTTTACGCAACACGGTTTCTTTCTAATGACCTCAAATCACTAGAGGCTAATTTGCAACTCATTGCGTATTACCGCTCTCAACGAAATTGTAGCGCCCAAAATGGCGAACAGTATAGTCTACAAGGAGCTATTTCACGTTTTTCCGCTTACGAGAACTGCCTAAATGTCAGCATTCGTCAACACAGTTTTTTGGAATGGTTCCGACGTATTCTCGACTTTAGCCAATTTTCTTAGTGGGATGGGTGTTCTTGATGTTTCCGAGTTAGAATAAGAGTGACCAAACTCAACTCAACTCGGAGGCGTCATG
>JAPLCR010000405.1 GCA_026392135.1 Armatimonadota bacterium | reverse complement strand
GTCCGCAAATCATCGGAAGCAGACACTGTTTTGTACGTAACATATTTACAACCTCCCGCGCTATAGAGCGTAGATGTCGCCAAACTTGGTGTTTAAGTAGTCCACATAGTATTTTGAGTTGAGAGGCTCACCGGTCGCCTTGAGTACTACCTCATGCGGCAGGAATTTTGCCCCGTGACTGTGTACGTTCTCGCGTAGCCAGCTCAGTACCGGGGCGAAATCGCCTGTCTCGAAGTCTGCTTCGATATTGGGGTGCTCTCGACGTAGCGCATGGAATAGTTGTGCAGAGATGAGATTACCGAGTGTATAGGTGGGGAAGTAGCCTATCAAGCCCTCCGACCAGTGTACATCTTGTAGGCAACCCTCGCTATCCGTACTCGGCGTAATTCCCAGATACTCTGTCATCTTTGCATTCCATGCTTCGGGCACATCCTTGAAGGCGAGTTTCCCTGTCAGTAGTTCACACTCCATTTCAAAGCGCAAGAGGATGTGCAGATTGTAGGTCACCTCATCCGCCTCAACACGAATAAAAGAGGGCTCTACTTTATTGACGGCACGATAGAACCCTTCAGCATCTGTATTTTTCAACTGTGGAAAATGGTCTTTGACAATGGGGAATACCCATTTACTGAACGATCGACTACGCCCTACAAGGTTCTCCCAAAGCCGCGACTGGCTCTCGTGTACTCCTAATGACGTTCCTCCTGCGAGAATTGTTCCTTCAAGACGCTCAGGAGAGCCTTGTTCGTACATCCCATGCCCTGCCTCGTGTAGTGAGGCATAGAGGGCTTGTTGCAGATACGTGCGGTCAAAGCGAGTAGTTAGCCGAACGTCATCGCGGGAGGCGTTGCTACAGAAGGGGTGCGCGGCTTCGTCCTGCCGTCCACGGTTAAAATCGAAGCCCAGTTGTTTCACCACTTTGAGTGTAAGCGCACGCTGTGTGGGGATGTCAAATTCGCCAATAATCGGGCTGGAATCTACTGGGTTTGTGCTTGCCGCAATGGCATGAGCAAGAGCAACTGCATACGGTTTCATCTCAGAAAAGACGTTGACAACATCGGTATAGGTTGTGCCTGTCTCATATTCGTCCAGTAGGGCAGTGTAGATATGGTCTTTGTAGCCGTAATACTCTGACTTCTGGCGTGTCAGGTCAAAAATCCGCTCTAGCGTGGGCGCAAATTTAGCAAAACTGTTCTCTTTACGTGCCTGAACCCACACCTCATGCCCTAGTGCCTGTTGTCGCGATAACTCTGCCACGAACTCAGAGGGAAGCTTCGTCATGAGGTCGTAGTGTCGGCGGGTTTGGGCTACAAGGCGAGCATCGTCACTATCAGGGTCAAACGATTTTGCGTCTGCCTCGGCATTGACTAGAAGTTTATGTGCCTCGTCGCTAGTGCGTTGCTTATGAATGAATTCGCTCATCACCGCTATCTGCTCGGCACGTACATTTGCCGCGCCAGTAGGCATATAGGTCTGTTGATCCCAGAATAGTAGCGACACGGATTCGCCCATGCGAATGAGCCGCGTAGAGTAGTCTCGAAGTTGCTGAATATTATCGCTCATAAAAGTTCCTTGTCTAACCTCATCCTCTTTTTCAGGAGAGGGAACTGTGTAACTCAATTAGGTGGTGGTCTTGTTATTCTATAAGAGGCAGGAAAACTCCTCTCCGTTAGGAGAAGAGTAGGTTAGGAGTTTGTATGGAGAACAGCACGGAAGCCAACGCGGACGCTCTTGACATAAGGGAGACTCCGATGTCATGCGGAACACTTGCGTTATCTGGAGTACTGATGCGTTCTATGCCTTTTTGTGCCGCCTATTTCCACTGGCTGTAGTTGCTTTTCAACCTGAAACTGCCGCACGGAATGCCTAGTGCCTCTATAGGAGAGAGAGGTAGGTGAGTGTGGATGCAACCTTGGTTGTCGTAGGGTTCAGCTATGGGATACTAAACTGCTCTTTATCGACCATTGAGCTAATTGAAACGTGTCTATAAAACGAAGCTCCTTGTCGTTTAGCGCGAGAACCAGCTCCGTTGCGAACCCATCGAAGCAGGCAACCCACTGCACAGGACAAGCACTGCTTGCGACTATCTCCAAGAGGGTGTTGATGTCGCGCTCCGTGCGCTGTTTCCCTATCTCTATCAACACCGCGCAAGCGGTTTTATCGCCGTTTTGTAGGGTGATAAGGCTACCTAGTGAGGTAGCCTCTTCACTCTCTACCCTATAGCCCTGCATCTGCATGATACGGCAAAACTCTCTGCGGCGGTCTGCTGTGGAGTACGCTAGTAGGCGGTCAACTTCGGTATTGAAGACCCTCTCCTGCTCTTGCGCTTTCCGCTGACGTTGCAGCAGTGCCTCTTTTTCTTGTTCCTGCCGCGCTCTGCGCTCCTGCGCTTCGCGCTCTTTCCTCTGCACCTCTCTTACTCGCTCATCGCGAGTAGCCTCTCTTCGGCGGGTGCGGCGTTCACGG
>JAPLCR010000647.1 GCA_026392135.1 Armatimonadota bacterium | reverse complement strand
GGAGAGAAGGGAGGCTATCGCGCTTACGGGGAGGCGACAGACCTGACGCAAGTAAGCCACAAGGGAGTGAACGCGGGGACCGAAACGGCTCTGACCTACCGCCTGTTCCGAGAGGTCTACTTGAGGAGCGCAACGCTTCTGACAGACCCCGCAGTAACGCTCTAGGAAGAGATGCTCGATAACACGCACTGTGATTTCGGGCAGTTCGAGTATCTGACGACGGGAGCGGACGCTTCCTCCTGCGAGAGTGCGTCCACAGTCGGGACACTCCGAGCAGGCGTGAACCACCTCTTCTGTAGGTTCCTCGCGAAGGCGGACAAACGCGGTCTCACGGGGCTTGCGCGGCGGCTTATCGACTTGCTCAGGCTTCTTACGCGTGTTGGATTTCGCCCAATCAGGAGACGTGGAGCGAGGTTTGCCTCCCCCTTTGAGGCGGTCTATCTCCGCCTTGAGGTCTTGCTTGAGGAGAAAACTTATCATCTCCTGTTGTTGAGGTACAAGGAGAAGCAATTCTTCTTTGCTGAGTGAGGTTAAGTCCGCCATAATAAACCTATACGAGAACCAAAGGCGCAAAGATTCCCATAACCCTGAACTCTTACAGACCCCCTGCTTTCGTTTGTCGAAAGAGACCTCACTGAATAACTCGCCCCGTCAATGGAAAGCATCTCAGGAACGATACGTGTGAGTTTTCGGTAGAGCTTCTTCTAAGTACACCAAAAAAGGTAGAATATCGAATATAGGCTGAGGAGTTCCTCCATTTAAGCAGGGGCATTTTCACGATACTTTGTAAGCCCTAAGCCTTGTTGCTACCCACTCCTTTAGCGAAGGTACTGCACGCTAAAGACTGGACTTTGGCTAACACGACTAACACTTTGGGTGTCGCTATTAAAGGAGTATCTGTTGAAGCGATTAGAACTAAACTACCTCCTGCTCCTCAAGCGTATTTTGCCAATGCTTTTTGCGGCTTGGGCAGTCTCTCACGAATCCGACATCACCCTCTGGATAGAGCGACGAGAATCGGCACTGCTAGTGGGAGTGTTCTTACTGCTCTCTGCGCTCCTACACCCAAGGCTCCAGCGAGGTCTCATCGTTACACTCTCTTATGGGGTGGCGTTTTTGGCATTGAGAGAGGCGTTCCGCGTGTTTCAGTACCCTGCCCCCCTTGCTGCCTCTCCTGTTGCCTATACACGCTCTCTGCTGCTGCTCACCTCTGCCGTCTTTGCTATCACTGGCGCGATACACGAGTCACTTCAGAAGCGTTCCATTGTAGGTCGTCGTTTCTATACAGGTGCAGGGGCAATCTACTTCCTTGACCACGGCATCACTGCTCTCTTGTGGGCGCACTCATGGCAGTCACTCGTGTTTGTCTTTTCGGGCATCACCTGTGCCATAGGCGCGATATTCGCCGAAAAATTTGCACTCATGGGAACCATCGAGACAGAAGCACGCACCGCAGTTGCGGCAGAGACCCTTATAGAGAAGACAGTGCGCCGCACCGAGTGGCATGATACTACGGAGGAGTTGACAATACCTCCCGGTCAGTAAAAGGATAACCTTGCATAGTAGGAAACTAAGCCTTTCCAATCTGCGTATGATATGTTATACTTCAAGAAGAAACTTCCCCTAATCGGTGTTTCAGGGAGATAAACCCGCTATGCCAAGAAATCGTAACCGCTCCAACAACGACAACGACCCTGACGAATCGCAAAACGCTACACCTCCCCAAGACGAGATGCAGTGGCGTGCTGTCTGGATTCTAAACGAGATACTTAGAATAACACCCCAAAGCGACACTCGAATGGGGTACCTACTCGCCCTTCGCGACCAACTAGAGACCGACGAGAACATGATGGCAGAGGCGCAAAAGGTTATCGCCGAATACGAAGAGGCGTATACCAAGCTTACTGCCCCCGCAAACCGCATCGGGGTCTTTCTGGGTAAAGTGGAGGAGCCTCTGCAAAAGCCGCGCCGCCGTTTTGGGCAGTGGATTGAGCCAGAACCACCCAAGAATCATGTCCGCATTGCCCTTGGTGAGCAAGAGTATATCACTAATGTAGACCCTACCATAGAGAACCCCGATTTCAAGGTAGGTACACAACTCAAGGTGAATGAGGCATTCGCCGTAGTGGGAGACCTCGGCTACGCGCAAGGGGGTCCCATCGTCAAAATTGTGGAGGTGCTGGAAGGCAGCCGACTGCGTGTCTCTATGGATTCACAGGGAACACAGTCTCGAATTATCTATCAGGGTGCGACACTTGAGCATACCACTCTCAAAGCGGGAGCGGAGGTGCGCGTTGAGCCTAACTTCAAGGTCGCGCTGGAGTATTTCGCCGCTAAAGAGACTCAAGAGTACTATCTGGAAGAGGTTCCCATACTGCCATGGAGCAAAATTGGAGGACAAGAGGAGGCAATCAAGGTCATTAAGGACGCGATTGAGTTACCCCTTCTCTACCCCGAACTGTTCACACGATTTGGTAAGCGTCCCCTTAAAGGCATTCTGCTCTACGGACCTCCCGGCTGCGGTAAAACGCTTATTGGAAAAGCCACTGCCTATAACGTAACACAGGAGTATCGAGAGCGGACTGGGCGCGATGTCAAAGAGCATTTCATGTACATCAGCGGTCCCAAAATCCTGAATATGTGGCTTGGCGAGAGCGAACGGCAAGTACGTGAAATCTTCTCAGTAGCGCGTGAGAAGGCGAAGGAGGGGCATCTTGTCTTCATCTTTATAGATGAAGCGGAGTCGCTTCTGCGAACGCGCTCGTCTGGGCGATGGCTCAACATATCGAACACTATCGTCCCGCAGTTCTGCGCGGAGATGGATGGTCTGGTGGGGCTGGAAAATGTCGTAGTGATACTCACCTCGAACCGCCCCGACTACATAGACCCCGCTATTTTGCGCCCAGAGCGCATAGACCGAAAAGTCAAAGTAGTACGCCCCGATAAACGTTCGGCACGTGACATCTTCAAAATCTATCTCGAAGAGATTCCCCTCGACCTCACGCTCATTAAAGAGAGCAAAGGCAATGTCTGTGTCGCACTAGACACCCTCCTTGATAGTATTACGGAAGATCTTTTCCGCACAACCGACGAGACTGCTTTTCTGGAGGTCTATCTCCGTAGCGGCAGTACCGAGACCCTACACTGGAAAGACCTACTGAGCGGCGCACTGATAAAGTCGGTAGTAGAGCGGGCAAAAGACTTTGCTATTCAACGCTGTATCGAAAAACAGTCGGAGCTAGAGGGGCTGTCACAAGATGATCTGCACCGTGCGTTGAATGTAGAGTATCGTGAGAACGAGATATTCCCTAAAGGCGATGCAGTGGAGGACTGGCTGAAACTCCTCGACTATGAGGCAGAGCACGTCGCTACTATCAAGCCCATCAAGGCGAAGCGTAAGCATAGCCCGCAAGCGACACGCAAGAACATTCTGTAGACATTCACCCGCTCTAAGACAG
>JAPLCR010000505.1:2989-5043 GCA_026392135.1 Armatimonadota bacterium | reverse complement strand
TTAGTGCCATACAATAATGGAGAGACGCTACGGGTCTGTAGCTCAGCGGATAGAGCACCAGTCTTCGGAACTGGGTGTCGGGCGTTCAAATCGCTCCAGGCCCATTAAAAATAGAGAGGGAGGCAAAAGATAACTTTTGCCTCCCTCTTTTTGTTATTAGCAGGATTTGTCTGCCGCCATAGGGACTACTACAACCTAAGACGCACCTGAAGCGTTAGTAGCGTGGTTTGGCGTGTAGTGTGCAGAGCAAACTCTACGCTGGTAGTTGAGGTTATGTCCGTTCCAAGAAACAGCTTTGCACCGAAAGCACTCACATTTTGAAAGGTTGGTCCCAATACCGTCGAGCCGGACTGTTCACCGAGGGGACCGTTATAAATTCCAAGACCAAAGCCAAAGTAGGGCTGTTTGCTACCGCCCCGCGGGTTCTGGTAGACCTGCTCCAAAGTGTAGGCTCCAATTGGGTCTAACGACGAGAGTAATCCATCACGCCTAGAGAACAAGATACTTTCTAGCGTGAATCGTGTGGAGAAGCCGGGTGCTATTATCGCGCCGGGAAGCGTGAAGTCTAGTCCAAAGGCGGGGCCCAGATGGACTAAATTTGTGCCTAGTCGAAGTGCCATGAGGTGGCGCAATGGCGCGGGCTTCTCTTCTGCTGACTTCTGCCCAAGAGATGGGGAGGCGGTGAATACGCACGCAAACGCTATGGCACTCAACATTAAGTAGCGAGGCAGTGGCAGGATATACATGACATCTCCTTGTGAATTTGTTGCGGGTTTCCGACAGAATAGGGCGGGATGCGCTTCCTCTGGTTCTGGCACTATAACGACTCTCCTTCATGTCGATTTCGTGATACCACCGTTCTATTCCTTCCGGACTTTCTACATTTGCTTGCAGGGAAACAACCCTCCTGTAACGAACAGGCGCAGTATATCATCTCAATGAGGCAAACCATGTTTCACCGAACCAATATATCTCTAACACTGGTGTTCGTTCTCACCGCTTCTGTTAGTCACGCACAAACGGCTGATGAGAGGCTACGCGGACTCATCGGCAACCTCCGCTCCGCTCAGAGTAGCGTTGTTGAGAAAGCCCGTACTGAGATTAAGAAGATAGGCACTCCTGCTATTCCATATCTCAACGACCTTCTGAAAAACGATACCAGTAGTCGGGTTCGACGCGAGGCGGTGTTAGGCTTGATGCGCGTAGGCTCGTTCGCTCAGTCTTCCGTTGTTGCGCTCAGTAAGGCTCTGGATGATAGAGACCCCGGCGTTCGAGAAGCCGCGGTAATGGCTCTGCAAAGTGCTGGCTCGAATGCAAAGTCAGCAGTTCCCGCCCTTATCACGCTTTTCAACAACCCTCAAAACAGTAGTCAGATACGGAGCTACTGCGTATCTGCACTGGGGAGAATAGGTTCGGATGCGAAGGAGGTTCAGGTATTTCTGGCTAACGCCCTGAAGCGCGATAGCGACAGCCACGTGCGAATCTCCGCCGCGCAAGCCTTAGCCCATGCCACGAAAGCCACTAACACAACCCTGCCTGCGCTACAAGACGCACTCAAGAACGATAAGGATGGAAGCGTTCGCAGGTTTTGCGTCTACGCTATCTCGTTTTTGCTTGGCAATACGGGCGTGATAGTCCCCGCTATGATAGACGCGATGACCATCCCCGCGCTCTCAAAGGCTATTCAAAAGGACAAAGATGGCGAGGTGCGCTCGCTGGCGATTGACGCTATTCGAGCGATAGGCGGCGATGTCAGCGCGCTGGTTCCCATTATTGCACTGGCACTCAGGGACAATGACAGCACTGTGCGCCTGTCTGCCGAGAACACATTAGCGGCAATGGGGCAGTCCGCAGTTGCCGCCCTCCAAGCTGCGCTGAATAGTGAGAAGGATAGTCAGGCGGCGCAATCCCTTCGACAGATAATCAAGCGCATCAACCCGAAACTGTAGGAAAGCCGGAGGAGCCACATCGTGCTAAAACGTTCCCTGTTTTTGTTTATCGTACACCTCTGTTTGCTGGGGGGCTATCTCTATTTCTATCCGCGCCTCTCACCC
>JAPLCR010000505.1:0-2899 GCA_026392135.1 Armatimonadota bacterium | reverse complement strand
ATCACGAAACTTCGGAAGATGGGTGTTGCTGTCGTTCCTTACCTTGTTGATGTGCTTACAAACGACACGAGTGTGACGGCACGAAAGGGTGCATCCGTAATTTTCTTGTACGAACCTACTTTTACGCAAAGGGCGATACCGACGCTGATTAAGGCATTTGAGGATAGCGACCCTATCGTACGAGAACTCGCGGTAAGTGCGTTCGCGAATTCAGAGGTAGGTATTGCTGGTAAAGCGGCACTACCTGCTCTCATTCGGGCATTTAAGAGCCATGGCGACAAGAACGTGCGTAGCTGTGCGGCTTCTGCTTTGCGGTGTGTTGGGGGCGGCGATAAGGATACCGTTCAGGCTCTTGTAGACGCACTAAAAACGGAGAAGGATGACGGAGTCCGTTTCAGTATCGTGAGGGCACTCATAGGTCCCGGCAGAGGTGTCAGTATAGCGAAAATAGCAGTCCCTGCTCTCATAGCAGTCCTATCAAAGGACAAGCACGGAGGCGTACGTCAAACTGCCATGAATTCGATTGCATGGTATTTTGAGAATGGAAGGTCAGCTGTTCCCGCTTTGGCAAAAGTCCTTCGTAATGAGAAAGATAGGGAAGTGCGGTATTTCGCGGTAGACGCACTCGGTAAAGTTGGAGGCGATGACGCACTTATCGCGCTCATTTCGGGGTTGAAAGATAAGGACAACGGGGTGCGCGAGACTGTGAAGTCGAAATTGGAATTTATGGGAGAGCCAGCTACTGGGCTACTCAAACGGGCTCTCAAGATGGAGAAAGAGGAGAGTGCTACAACTCGGGTAAGATAAAAAACACCTTTCAGGTCAGCACCCCTATAAAATATGCAAAGTGTAATCGTGTGGGGCGGAGTTTGGAAGCATCAGGCTACCTCCCAAAAAACTCCAACACCGACTCGGCGAACATCTCTATGCCAACAGGGATAGCCTCGTCACCAAAGTCATAACTCGGGTTATGGAGGTTGGGCTTGTTTGCGCCCACTCCTAGCCGAAACATCATGCCGGGAATATGCTCAAGGTAGACAGAGAAGTCCTCCGCGCCCATCGAAGGAACCTCCAACTCTACCACATTCTCACTGCCTAACAGTCGATTCCCAATGTTAGTAATCATCTCCGTCACCGTGCCATCGTTCACCGTCACGCCGACTCCATGTCTGTAGCGGAAGCTATATTCAGCGCGAAACGCATCGCAGATACCTCGAATAATACGCTCCATTTTTTCGGGCATCTCCTCGCGAACCTTGCGCGAAAGGCAGCGTACGGTGCCCTTTAGTGTCGCAATTTCAGGGATGACATTGTAGGCGGTTCCCGTGTGAATTTGTGATATGGTGACGACTACCGGGTCGGTAGGGGCTATCTCTCGACTAGAGAGGCTCTGTAGCGCAAGCACAAGGTGCGCCCCGACAAATACAGGGTCAACACCCCCTTGCGGCATCGCGGCATGAACGCCCTTGCCCTTTATCACAATGTCGAATGTGTCGGAAGAAGCCATCATCGCCCCAGAGCGCACGCCTATCTGTCCTGGTTTTAGTCCGGGCCAACCGTGTAGCGCGATAATCGACTCCACCCCCTCCAAGGCTCCGGCATCTACCATACGCGCCGCTCCACCCACCGTCTCCTCCGCAGGCTGAAAGACGAAGCGCACTGTGCCTGAAATCTGTTCGCGCAGTTTTGAAAGAACTGCGACAGTCCCTAGTAGAGTGGAGGTATGCCCGTCGTGTCCGCAGGCGTGCATTACACCCGGTACGGTAGAGCGATAGGGTAGATCACTCTCCTCTTGAATGGGGAGTGCATCCATATCGGCGCGAATGGCGATAGTGCGCCCCTGCTGTTTCGGTGCGGTTCCGTGCAGATTCGCAATAATCCCGTAGCCGCCTACATTCGTCTGAATATCCTCCATGCCGAATGAGCGTAACATCTCCGCCACATAAGCCGAGGTCTTCTCTTCATGGTCGCTAATTTCGGGGTTTCGGTGAAGGTGGTGGCGAATCGCTACGATTTCGGGTAGAACCGTCGAGATTGCGGACTGAATGTCTTTGCGGTGATGTACGGACATACTATTTCCTTCTAGCTTCAAGGATATTCTGGCAAATAGGGTGAACTTATGGAAGCGAGCGAGCGTACTGATAGATACGCATCTGTTGATGATATTATCCCATATTTCCCCGTTTGCACAAGGAGATTTCCATAATGCAGTATACGAATCTGGGGCGAACCGCCCTAAAAGTCAGCCGTTTGTGTCTCGGTACGATGAATTTCGGTCCGCAGACTACAGAAGAGGACAGCCATGCCGTAATGGACAGGGCACTCGAACTCGGTATCAATTTCTTCGATACCGCCAACGTCTATGGAGGGAAGAAGGGCGAAGGCATAACCGAGCAGATCGTCGGGCGCTGGTTCGCTCAGGGTGGAGAGCGCCGTGAGAAAGTCGTTATAGCCACCAAAGTCTACGGCGATATGGGCGACACGCCAAACACCTCCCGCCTTTCAAAGCTCCACATGAGACGCGCTCTTGATGCTAGCCTGCGCCGCCTCCAGACCGATTTCATAGACCTCTACCAGTTCCATCACGTATGGCGAGAGGCGAGTTGGGATGAGATTTGGGAGTTTTGTGAGTGGGCGCATCAGCAGGGAAAAGTCCTCTATTTTGGCTCGTCTAACTTTGCAGGCTGGCACATCGCGCAAGCCAACGAATCGGCAAAACGCCGAAACTTTATGGGGCTTGTCTCCGAACAGAGTATCTACCATCTACTTCGCCGTCAGATTGAGATAGAGGTTCTTCCTGCCGCCAAAAACTATGGATTGGGAGTCATTCCGTGGAGTCCGCTTGGTGGGGGACTTCTGGGAGGCGTTCTTCAGAAAATCAGTGAAGGGCGACGCGCTG
>JAPLCR010000437.1 GCA_026392135.1 Armatimonadota bacterium | reverse complement strand
CGGAGTTCAATGAAGAGGCACTTGGAACCTTCCTCTGGAGTAAGAGGCGGGGAGGTTATTTCCGCCTGGTTGCATCCGAACCTAGTGGTGAGGGCAAAAACCTTGTGTGGTACGATACAGAGAGCGATCATTGTGAGGTGATTGTACCCAGCTACGCATTTGTACCGCCGGGAGAAAGCCAGCCGCTAGCCCTCAACGATATCGCGTTCTCAGAGGACGAGTCGAAACTGCTAATTTTCACCAATAGTAAACGTATTTGGCGTTATCACACACGCGGAGACTACTGGGTGCTAGATATTGCCACACGTGAGCTGAGAAAGCTCGGTGGGAGTGTTGCCGCCTCTACGCTTCAGTTCGCAAAGTTCTCGCCTGATGGTACACGGGTCGCTTTTGTTCGCGAGAACAATCTCTACGTACAGGAGCTGCGCGACCTACGGATTACTACCCTAACCTATGATGGCTCCGATACTATTATCAATGGCACCTCCGACTGGGCTTACGAGGAGGAGCTTGACCTGCGTGATGCTTACCGCTGGAGTCCAGACGGTCAGTCTATCGCGTACTGGCAACTTGACACCTCCGGAGTACGCACGTTTTTCCTCATCAATAACACCGACGGGATATACTCACGCCCCGTTCCTATTGCCTATCCTAAGGTAGGAGAGCAAAACTCATCTGCACGGATCGGGATAGTCCATGCTAGCGGCGGTGAGACACACTGGCTCGACATACCCGGCGATCCTCGAAATCACTATCTCGCCCGAATGGAGTGGTCTCCTGCCGCCTCACATCTACTGGTGCAACAGTTTAATCGGTTGCAAAACACCAATAGAGTCATGCTAGCCGATACAGTATCGGGCGAGACGCAGGTTATCCATACCGAAACCGATGACGCATGGCTAGAGAACGAGAACCCGGTTCGCTGGGCACGCAAAGACCAGTATTTGGTTTGGCTGAGTGAGAGAGAGGGTTGGCGGCACGCCTATTTGATTGGGCGCGACGGGCGGCACTGGACGATAAGAGCGATACGCTCTACTATGCCGCCTCACCAGACCAACCTACACAACGCTATCTCTATCGAACCTCGTTCGATGGTGGTTCTCCTGAGCGTGTGACTCCGGTAGGTCAACCCGGCTGGCACACCTACTCTATATCTCCTGACGCACTTTGGGCACTACACACCTACTCTTCGTTTGAAAATCCACCAGTCGTCGAACTTATTCGTCTTCCAAGCCATGATGTGGTGCGGGTTCTGATAGACAATCAGAAACTGCGGGATGCTGTTTCGGGTCTTTGTCAGCCCTCTTCTGAGTTCCTTCAGGTGGATATTGGCGAAGGAGTTCTGCTGGACACCTGGTGCATTAAGCCGCCCAAAATGGACGCAGAGCAACGTTATCCCGTCTTATTCTATGTCTACGGCGAACCCCATGGGCAGACGGTGCGCGACTGTTGGGGTGGGAAAACCGGGCTGTGGCACCAAATGCTAGCGCAAGAGGGCTATGTTATCGCCAGTGTAGACAATAGAGGCACGAAGTCTCCACGCGGTCGGCATTGGCGCAAAATTGTACACAGGCAGATTGGCATACTCTCCGCAGAGGATCAGGCTAAGGCTACGCAGGCTTTGCTGGGTCAGTGGCAGTTTGCGGATCCGGCGCGAATAGGTATCTGGGGCTATAGCGGTGGAGGTAGTTCAAGTTTGCACGCAATTTTCCGATTCCCTGATCTGTATCAAATGGCGATGGCAGTCGCATCTGTTCCTAATCAGCGGCTCTATAACTCTCTCTATCAAGAGCGTTATATGGGGGCACCAGAGGATAATGCCGAGGGCTATCGTCGCGGCTCCCCTCTGACCTACGCCTCTGGACTTAAGGGCAACCTTCTCATCGTTCATGGAACGGGTGATGATAACTGCCACTATCAAGGAGTAGAAATGCTGATCAATGAGCTTATTGCACAGGACAAACCCTTCACGGTGATGCCCTACCCCAATAGGAGCCATGCTCTCTCTGAAGGGGTCAACACAACCCGGCACTTCTACTCTCTCCTGACTCGTTACCTCCGGGAGTGCCTACCGGTGTAAAACTGACCTTGTTGGGTCGCCAATGAATGCGTTACAGGACGTGAAACATTCACCACCGATTTAGGATGTTCTTGCCCCAGAACGTGGGGAGGGGGTTTGTCGGTACCAAAAATCTATACGGAAGAGTAAATCGTCTACAGCCATGAGAATAGATACCTTTATTGTAACCCTTATGCTTCTGCACCTCTGTTGCCGTACTGCAAGCGCAGCAGTTGAGCCAGATAGTCTGCGCCTCCTTGATAAGGTGAAACAGCAGCCCGAACCTGCAAACAGTGAGGTGCAGTCTTTTACCCTTGACGGGCGCGAGAGAAGATACCTACTAGATGTACCGCAAAATTTAAAAGAGGGTGCTGGGTTGATTCTCGTTGCTCATGGCTTCGGAGATAGCCCTGACTCCATCCGCAAGTACTCTGGCTTTCACAAAAATCTCAATGAGCATAACTTTGTCTTCGCTTACTTAGAGGGAACTAAGGACAAAGAGGGAAAGCGCAATCACCAGGTGGAGTATGCCTTCCAGAACCCTAAGGTCGATGATGTCAAATACGCCCGATATGTGGTTGATAAGTTAGTGCGACAGTTTCATCTCGACCCTAAGCGGGTATTCTGCACGGGTATGTCGAATGGGGCAGACTTCAGCTACTTCCTTGCCCGTCAGAAAAAGCCTTTTGTTAAGGCGATTGCACCGGTCGCGGGTACGATGATGGAGGTCTGGGACAAACACCTGACCAAGCAAAGCAGGGTGTCGATTATGGAGGTTCACGGTACTGCGGATGAAGTGACGCTTTGGCAGGGAGATATGGCTAACCGTGACGGCTGGGGTGCCTACCTTAGCACGGACGCAGTTGCGAAATGGTGGGTGGATACCCTAGGGTTAACGAAGAAAGACCACCAAGAGGCGGGAGGGCTAAAACTCACGCGCTGGTCGACAGACAAAGACACGACGGAGTACCTGCTCTACACGGTTGTTGGCGGAAAACACGTCTGGCCCGAGCGACTTGGGAATTCAGGCAAAACACTAGCTGATGAGATAGTTGCGTTCTTCGAGGGGCACTGCGCCGACTAGGGTAGGGAATATGGCTACGATATTTCGTACCTTTCGGTGGGGAGTATAGTATCAATCAACGGATCAATGTCTGATGTAGGAGGGCACGGTGTTACAGATACAGCTGGAAGGCGAATGTCATAATGGTCAATACCCCATACGCTTAGGTGCGTGGCATTGGCGTTTTGAAACGCGTGCTGATGATAGTCATTATGGCTACTATTTCCACTGCACCCTTCATGCACAAGAGGCGGGGGAGGCAGTGGTAGATATTTCGCCCGACTCAGCGCTGTTGCCAGAAAGTGGAAGTAGCTTTGCCCTGCATATTCCAGAGACACTCTGGTTAAAGCGTCAAGGGGGCTGGGAACGCTACCCTGTGGATAGTGCCTCACCCGAAGGTGTCATTCGCATCAGGGTCAGTATGGCTCCTGGTGAAATTGTGAGCGTCAGCCGGATGAACCCATGCCCCTACTCAAGCGTTCTAGCCCACCTCTCGGAGCTGTCAAACTCTCCCCACACATATCTGGGGACTCTGGGACAGAGTGCGGAAGGGCGGGAGATACTCTCTTTGACGATAGGGGATGGGGTAATACAGGTGTTCGTCTTGGCAGGGCAACACCCTGCGGAGTTTGGCGGAGTTCAAGCCATTTTGGGTTTGGCAGACTGGCTTGTCTCTTCGCTACCGGAGGCAAGGGCAGTGCGAGAACGCTTCCGTGTGACACTCATTCCTACTCTGAATCCCGATGGCAATGTGACAGGCTGTTGTGGACATAACCGACAAGGCGAAGATCTCTATCGAGCATTTCCGGATGCGGCAAGAGGGAGTACCCCCCGTGCCCAGGAAGCGGCTTGTCTGTGGAGATGGGTAGAGACCCACAATCCTGCGCTCACTCTCAATTTTCATACCTATCCTCAACCTTCATTGTCAGGCAGCTTTCCCTGGGAAGGTCTCTACACTCCTCTCGACACTGCCTTTATTTCTGAGATTGATCGTGCTCGTCAGCGACTACTCGATCAGCGACTGGCTTGGGAGACGGATGGACTCTCCCATTCAGGAGGTTTCGTTCACCACTCTCCAGACTCGCTGGAATCACAGGTTGCGCGTCTTGGAACTCCCTCCGTATTTTATGAGTTGCAAGATGCTGTTGGTCCTATCCGCCATAGGCGCACTGCTGTCCATGTGTTACGCACTGCCCTGCTGGCGTTGTTCCCTTAGTGCTATTACAAAAGTACTTGTGCCCATGATCCAAATATGGAGCGAAGAGTAAGCCTTAGGCGGGTCTTTTGTCTTTCCATATTGGATGATAAGCAGCGTCTACCCAATAAGCCCCTGTTTCATTTCAGAGAAAGGATTGATATGAGTAGCGAACTAAAAGTGGTAGTCTTTATCGGGTGTTCTCTCTTCCGCCATCGCAAGGGAGCCTTACGGATGCCTGTGAGTGCGTTGGTGTGGTTAATGATAGTTCTCTGCAATTTGCTCACCCGCACCAGCGACGCGATGACCCATCCGTCAACCCTAGTCATAGAACACTGCTCAGTCTTTAATTCCGAGACGGGGCAGATGCTACCCAATCAAACCGTGGTTGTGCGTGGAGAACAGATTGTAAGCGTTATACCGGCTGAGAGGAGAACCCGCATCCCGCGAGGTGCTGTAAGAATCGACGGACGTGGAAAGTATCTGTTGCCTGGATTCATTGATGCACATGTGCATCTCGTCCATGTACTCGATTTTGCCCATGTCACTGGTGATGAGGTGTTGCCGCTGTATCTGGCGGCAGGAGTAACGTCGGTACGTAGCACGGGGGACGAGATTGTTGCCGCCACGCTAGTCGCCCACTTTGCGGAGGCGCACTCCGATACAAGCCCTAGAGTATTTACGTGTAGCCCCTTACTGGATGCGGAGCCTCCTATCCATCATGATGTGGGGCGTGCCGTCACTGCCCCAAGTCAAGTGCCTGCACTGTTAGATGACCTCCTGCATTGGAAGATAAGAACGGTTAAAATCTATGCAGGAACGGGACGAAAAGTTGGGAAATCTATCATTGATGAGGCACATCGCCGTGGTCTCTTCGTTACGGGGCATCTGGGACAGTATCCAGCGCAACAGGCAGTGGACGACGGCATAGATGGTCTTGAACATATCTGGTCTGTGTTCAACTATGTGATTCCCGCCGACGTTGTCAATCTGCCGGGGCACCGTGGGAATCTAGATCTGAGCGTAACTACTCAGGCTATCTCGCTGGGAAACGAGGTTTCCCTTTGAGTAGAAGTTGTAGTGCAGTCAATACCGATTGTCCCTGCTTGCGTAGGGTTGAGATGTAAGAGCGTATTCTACAGAAG
>JAPLCR010000646.1 GCA_026392135.1 Armatimonadota bacterium | reverse complement strand
CTCGACTTTAGCCCTTTTATGCGGCTTGAGCGAGTATGTCATGAAGTCTACGCCATAGTTTCTCCGGAATTAGGCGTTGTGGCGCGTTTTCTTCCAACGTTGTATAATTCATCGCGCCCCATAAGTGCCGTCTGACGGCTCTCATTGCGTCGCTGAAAGTCGCCTCCTCCTTGTGATACCATTCCGACTGCTGTAGGGGCAGTTCTTTGGGGTGCAAGCGGTGCGCCATCAGGACAACCAAACTGAATAGCCCGAACAAGCAAGGGGTAGTTCTCTCAACTGCCCGCTTCGACCAGTGTCTCTGGGTCTCAAAACCTAACTGCGCTCGTATCTCCTCAAACGTGACTTCGATGTTCCAGCGTTGGAGATACACGCCAAGAACCTCCTCCGCGCTAGAGGTGACTTTCGAGGAGAAGAACGCCACATACTTAGAGTAGGTCTCTCCCGTCTTTGCGCGGGTCTCCTCCGTCCGAACCAACACCCAACGGATAGGAACCGGGGATTGCCCCTGTCTGTACCAGAGACAAACTCCGGTGCGGTAGCCAATCGTCCTCTCTTCTCCGCGATACCAAGCGACCTGCGCGGCGCACCAGACGGCTTTCGTCTCTTGCACCAAGTCTTCCAGAGAAGGTAGTCGCGCTCCCTTCTTGGGTTTGGGACCCCGCTTGCTTGACGCTTGCGAGGCAGGGAACCCATGGAGTTGCGCGTCCAACCGCAGACGCGAGACCAGTTCCACCTGTAGGAGTTGGCACGTGGCGACTAAAGCGACGCAAGAGTACCCGCCATCTCCGACGAGGCGCATCTCCTTCTCAGGAAGCCATGAGCGCAACTTCTTCACGAGGAGCATCGTCCATTCCACTCCGCTACGGTGGGGCTTACGTAGACGCTTGCAAGTCTTCTCCGAGAGAACCGGAACCGCGAGGAACGGGAGTGCCCACCGCCGAGACGACCAGGGAACCCGCGCCAAGAGGCAGATAGCCGACCAGCGTATTCCCTGTGAGACGACGACTTTGTTTCCGGTGGAGCGCGCCGCGTCTTTGAACCAGCCTTTGTAGACGATGCGCTTGCCCCGTCTTCGTTCCAGAGTTTCGTCCACAACAAAGTTCAGCGTCTCGCCCTCTGGAACGAAAGTCTCGATAAGCAGACCCAGCAGCAGGCGAGCGAGATGCATCGGAGACCAAGCCGCCTGATTGAGTACACGATGATACTTCCCGAAGTTAGGGCAGTCTTCCAAGCCTAACACTCTCAACGCGGAACTGACCGTCCGCTTGCCGGGAGCAAGTATCGCTCCATAGAGGAGCGTCAGAACTTTCGCGTAAGTCGGGTGAGTGAAGCAGGGCGCAAAAGTCGCCAAAAGTTGTATAATCTCTAGGGATGGGGTGAGCATGACGCCTCCGAGTTGAGTTGAGTTTGGTCACTCTTATTCTAACTCGGAAACATCAAGAACACCCATCCCACTAAGAAAATTGGCTAAAGTCGAGAAGTATCATACGGAGATAAATTTATGAAACGAACCTCGCAACTCTTACGCGGCGCTCTTGCGTCCGCTCTAATGCTCGCCTCGCTTCCCGCTACCGCGCAGACCTTCTTTGGGGGAGGCGGGACAACGAATAACGCTACCAGCCAAACTAACGTGGGATTGGGCTACCAGGTCCTCTTCTCAAACACAACAGGGATACAAAATACGGCGAGCGGCTATCAAGCCCTCTACTCCAACATAACGGGGAACTACAACTCAGCTAATGGCTACGCGGCACTCTACAAGAGCACGAACGGTGACCAGAACACAGCGAATGGCTCCTACGCCCTCTACCAAAACATAAGTGGAGGCAAGAATACCGCCAACGGTGCCAACGCTCTCTACACGAACACGGAAGGCAGTAGGAACACAGCAAATGGTTCCGATGCCCTCTACCAAAACATAAGTGGAGCTCAAAACACAGCCAGTGGCTACCAGTCCCTCTTCTCCAACACGACAGGATACAACAACACAGCGAATGGCTCCTACGCTCTCTACCAAAACACAACGGGGAACTACAACTCAGCTAATGGCTCAACTGCCCTCTACAAGAACACGACAGGTAAGTTCAATACAGCGAATGGCACGGCAGCCCTCAATTCCAACACGACAGGCTACAACAACACAGCGAATGGCTCCTACGCTCTCTACCAAAACACGGCAGGCTACAATAACACAGCGAATGGCTACAACTCCCTGTACCAGAACAGAGGCAAGGGAAACATCGGCACGGGCTACTTGGCGGGCTACAACCTCACCACAGGTAGCAACAACATCGCTATAGGCAACCTCGGCGTGGCGGCGGAGAGCGGAGCCATCCGCATTGGAACCACCGGAACGCACACCAGTGCCTACATTGCAGGTATCAACGGGGCGACCTCCTCCAGCGGAGTCGCAGTCTATGTCAACGCGAACGGTCAACTCGGCACGATAACCTCCTCTCGCCGTTTCAAGAACGACATCAAGACAATGGGAACGGTTAGCGACAGACTGCTTCAACTTCGCCCTGTCACCATCCGCTACAAGACCGCCGATGAGACGGGTGCTCACCCCGTTCAGTACGGTCTTATCGCGGAAGAGGTGGCGAAGGTGTTCCCCGACCTCGTGCAGTATGACAAGGCGGGAAAGCCCTTCACCGTCCGCTACCACCTGCTTACCCCGATGATACTCAACGAACTGCAGAAAGAGAAGTCGGCTCGTAAAGCGGAGGTGACTTCATTGAACGTAAAAGTCTCGACAATGAACGCGAAGGTCTCCATGCTAACGGCGGAACTGGCGCAACAGAAGCGACTCCTGAACCAACTCGCGTCGTACATCCAGAGCGGCAAGAAGAGCGCAACCCCTGAGAAAGTGAACTTCATACAGCATTAAGCCTTGAAATTTAGAACGCCCCGCGCTTGCCTATCTTGAGGCAAACGCGGGGCGTTTTTGCGGACTAGGGAGGAGAACCGAGAATAATAGCGAATTATACAAACGGTAACAAGTATCACATGGAGATAAATTTATGAAACGAACCTCGCAACTCTTACGCGGCGCTCTTGCGTCCGCTCTAATACTCGCCTCGCTTCCCGCTACCGCGCAGACCTTCTTTGGAGGAGGAGGGACTGCCAACACCGCTAGCAACCAAAACAATGTGGGACTGGGATATCAAGCCCTTGCCAACGTCACGACGAGCGTCTATAATACCGCAACAGGGGGCTATGCCCTTCGAAACAACACGAGCGGGAACAACAATACCGCAACTGGATTCTACAGCCTCTTCTACAATACAACGGGATCCGGAAACACCGCTTATGGCGTTAGCGCCCTCCAAAACAACACCACAGGCTTGCAAAACGTCGCAAATGGCTTTCAAGCCCTTGTCCTCAACACAACGGGAGCCGCAAATACTGCGAGTGGCTACCAATCCCTATGGTCCAACACGGATGGTGGTAACAACGTCGCCAATGGATTCCAAGCCCTCTACTCCAACACCACTGGCTTCAACAACACCGCTAATGGCTACCAAGCCCTCTACTCCAACACAACAGGATATGAGAACGCCGCCAACGGAGGCTCCGCCCTCTACTACAACACGACAGGGATTCAAAACACTGCGAACGGCTTCATCGCCCTCTACAATAACACAACTGGAAGTCAAAACACCGCAACTGGCTTCTACAGCCTCTTCACGAACACAACGGGTTCCGCCAATACCGCTACTGGCTCCAGCGCTCTCCAATATAACACCACTGGATCTGCCAATACCGCCAATGGCTTTAGCGCCCTCTACTTCAACACGACGGGGAACCAAAACACCGCGAACGGGTACTACGCCCTCTACTCCAACACGGAAGGCAGTTGGAACACAGCAAATGGCTACTACGCCCTCCTCTCCAACACGACGGGCGTTGAGAATACCGCGAATGGCAACAACACCCTCGTATTAAACACAACGGGCAGTTACAACACCGCGAATGGCTCTTACGCCCTCTACAATAACACGACGGGCAACTACAACTCCGCCAATGGCTACGCGGCGCTCCTCTCCAACACCACAGGCAACCAGAATACAGCGAACGGTTACTACGCCCTCTCCCTGAACACAACGGGAGTCAACAACACCGCAAATGGTGCCAACGCTCTCTACTCCAATACTACAGGCAACTACAACACCGCCAACGGTTTTAGTGCCCTCTACTTCAATACGACGGGAACCCAAAACACCGCCGCCGGCTCCCATGCCCTCTACTTAAACACAACAGGGAACCAGAACGCCGCTAATGGCTTCACCGCCCTCTACAGTAACACGACGGGAAGTAACAACGCCGCCAATGGCTTTCAAGCCCTCACCGCCAACACAACGGGAAGCGCCAACGCCGCCAATGGTTCCAACGCCCTCAACTCCAACACAACGGGGAACTTCAACACTGCGGACGGCAAGGACGCGCTCTTCTTGAACACAACCGGCGGCTACAATGTCGCGAACGGCTACTCCGCCATGAAGGCGAACACTACCGCCGCCAACAACGTAGGGCTTGGCGTTCAGTCGCTCTTCAAGAACGCGACGGGTAGCAACAACGTAGCGGTCGGCTACAACTCGCTCTACCAGAACAGAGGCAAGGGAAACATCGGCATAGGCTACTCTGGCGGCTACAACCTGACCACAGGTATCAACAACATCGCTATCGGCAACCTCGCAGTAGCGGCGGAGAGCGGAGCCATCCGCATCGGAACCGTCGGAACACAGACCTCCGCCTACATTGCGGGTATCAACGGCGTGACCTCTTCCAGCGGCGTAGCGGTCTACGTCAACGCGAACGGTCAACTCGGCACGATAACCTCCTCTCGCCGCTTCAAGAACGACATTAAGACAATGGGAACGGTGAGCGAAAAGCTTCTTCAACTTCGACCTGTCACCTTCCGCTACAAAACCGCCGATGAGACGGGCGCTCACCCCATGCAGTACGGGCTTATCGCGGAAGAGGTGGCGAAGGTGTTCCCCGACCTCGTGCAGTACGACAAGGCGGGAAAGCCCTTCACCGTCCGCTACCACCTGCTTACCCCTCTGTTGTTGAACGAACTACAGAAGGCGAATGGCAAAGTGCAGGCGATGAACTCCAAGTTCAGCAAAATGGAAACCGAAAATGCCTCTATGAAGGCGACACTACAGAAACAATCAGTGGAAAACGCCTCCATCAAAGCGGAACTCGCGCAACAGAAGCGGCTACTAAACCAACTCGCGGCGTACATCCAGAACGGTAAGAAGAACATTACTCCTGAGAAAGTGAACTTCGTACAACACTAACGCGGTAGGAGTTCGTTTTAGCACTCCACAACACAAACGTCCCTCCGCTCTTCTACCAGAGCGGAGGGACGAGACACGATACGACCTGACCACCCTCTTTTACGCCTCTAATAGAGTGCGAGCCGCCTCCTTCGCAAGTGTTGCACACTGCAAATCTCCTCCCACGTAGGCGACAACAACGGCTCCATCCACTAGAAGTGTCAGTTGGGTAGCGAGCGATTGAGCCTCTTTCACACCGCTTTCGAGGCATAACTCATAGATGTAGGCACGGATGCCGCGAACATGGTCAGCCGCGATACGGTGCGCTGGATGCTCTCTGGAAGAGAACTCTGCCGCGGCATTTATGAAGGCGCATCCGCAAAAGTCCTCTTCGCTAAACCACTCCAGCAGCGCATCGTAGATAGCAAGCAGTCTCTCCTTCGGCTCTACTGCTAATGCTTCAACACGCTGTTTGAACCACTCCATCCACTGCACATTCCGCCGCTCCAACACCGCAACAATAAGATCCTCTTTAGAAGGAAAGTACTTGTAGAGCGTCATGCGGGTCACCCCCGCCGCCTCCACCACCCTATCCACGCCTGTAGCATGAAACCCGCCTTTATAGAATAGCGCGAATGCGGCGTTCAGTATCCTCTCCCGTGTCGTCGGTGTTGTCATCATCCTCTCCTCAATATCTGTAGAGTGTTCAATATACCCTGTCTTACTACTAATGTTCCCCTGATGCTCTACGAGAACCTCTCTTTGAGAAAAGTTTTCCGTCCTTGGGAACTAATTCCCTGACTTGAACCTTATAGAGAGTGTGTTAGTATATAGACCGTTCTATACACTGCAGACAATCTATTCAACCAAAGGAACCGAAAACTATGTCTCGAATTACCTCTCTTAACCCCGCCAACGCTACAGGAACCACAAAAACGCTACTGGATGGCGTTCAGCACAGTATGGGAATGACCCCCAACCTTATGCGTACATTGGCTCACTCTCCTGCGGCGCTCGAAGGCTATCTCAACTTTAGCGGAGCCTTAGCAAAAGGGGTACTAGCTCCTCAGCTACGCGAACAGATAGCGATAGCCGTCGCGGAAGCCAACAACTGTGAGTACTGCCTCTCCGCCCACACTCTGCTGGGGAAAATGGCGAAACTAACCCCAGAGGCTCTCGCCTCGGCGCGGCAGGGCGAAGCTGTGGATAGCAAATCGCAGGCGGCGCTACACTTTGCCCTCACCATCGTAGCGAAGCGCGGAGAGGTTAGCGATGAAGATTTCGCCGCTGTGACGGCAGCGGGTTACAGTGAAGCGGAGATAGCGGAGATTATCGCGCACGTTGGGCTAAACACCTTCACCAACTACTTCAACATCTCGGCGCAAGTAGAGGTAGACTTTCCAATCGTAGTGCCGTTCTCTCGATAATACAGTTCGCCCCCTCTCCTCATAGTATCGTATGCAGGAGAGGGGGCACTAACAGATAAAAGGATGAAAGCTATGGTTACACCTATTCGCCCTCCCTTCACTGCGGAGTCGGCAAAGGCTAAAGTACAAGCCGCAGAGGATGCTTGGAACAGCAGAGACCCTGAACGGGTGGTACTCGCCTATACGAAAGATTCGCAGTGGCGCAATCGTACAGAGTTCTTTACGGGGCGCGAAGCGATAAAAGCGTTCCTACAACGCAAGTGGGCTAAAGAGCTTGACTACCGTTTGAAAAAAGAGTTGTGGGCGTTTACAGAGAACCGCATCTCCGTCCATTTCGAGTACGAGTGTCACGATGCAGAAGGGCAGTGGTCTCGCTCTTACGGCAATGAACACTGGGAGTTTGACGAAAACGGTCTTATGCGACGCAGAGACGCAAGTATCAACGACATTGCTATCTCTGAGAGTGACCGCAAATTTCGATAGCCTATGAAACGGTATGGAGAGATTTAGTCAATAACCTGAAAGGAGTATCTGTAAAATGGAAATCACAAAGATATGGCGATACCCTGTTAAAACGTTAGCAGGAGAGAGCCTATCGAGAGTCTATATGGGAGAACTCGGCTTGGAAGGTGACAGAATCGTTCATGTTGAGAGTGCGCGTGGCGGAGTGATTACCTCTCGCACACATCCTAAATTTCTGGGGCTACACTCAAGTTTAAGCCCAGAGGGAGAGCCGCTTGTGGACGGTCAACCGTGGAATAGTCCGGAGGTTGCCGCCAAAGTTGTAAAAATCGCAGGTGCAGGCGCGGAGTTGGTGCGTTACGAGGGAGCTGAGCGTTTTGATATACTCCCCCTTCTTGTAGCAACCGACGGAGCCATCACCGCATTTGGACACGACTACCGCCGTCTGCGCCCCAACATTGTGATAGGCGGTGTGGAGGGGATGGCAGAACGTGACTGGGAAGGCAGAATGTTGCAAGTTGGCTCTGCACTGATAGGCATTCAAGATCTGCGTATGCGGTGTATTATGACCTCTTTTGACCCTGACACACAGATTCAAAACAAAGAGATAACTCAGGGAATCTACCAACGTTTTGAGGGCAAACTCGCACTAAACTGCTTTGTGGTACAGGAAGGCGACATAGCAGTTGGCGACAAGGTCGAACTGGTATAAACTACCGCACATAAACAGATTTTATTGGGGCCCAACTCTCCTTACCGTGTCTTAGAGGGTGTTGAAAAATTCTCAAAATGTGGAATAACGTTGTTATCATGTCCCGACAAAGTTACCCCACTGACCTCACCGATGGTCAATATGCGCTAATCGCGGCTCTTCTCCCTGCCCCTAAAACGAGCGGCAGAACG
>JAPLCR010000578.1 GCA_026392135.1 Armatimonadota bacterium | reverse complement strand
TGATAAGCCCAATCTGTTTGCATAGAACACCTCCCTGTTTTTTGCAGGGTTCTACAAAAACACAAGAACTTCCTCCCCAAAACAGAACCCAGAGGAAGGCGTGTATGCAACCTACATCTCAAGATATGGGACAAGATAAGGGTATAGGGAAGGGTGTATGCCTCATCGAAATCGTTAATGCCCCAGACGAGCCTACCCTCTGCATCTCGCCACGTCCCGAAATTATCGACGTGTAGGTCGCCCACCGCACAGACGACGGGAGCCTCTAAGAGCTGTGGGTGGAGTTTGGGGAGGCGTTCTATCCAGCGATAGAACGTAGCGCGTAAGAAGGGAAAGGGTGAATCCGCCATCTTCTCATGCTTCTTGTCAAGGTCAAGCTCATTCACCTCTAGTTGCGTACGTAGCCAGTTCTCATAACTTGCGGTAGCATCAATGATATTCAATGTGAAACCTCCCGTTAAATTTTTGCGATAAAATGGAGATAGAGGTAGATGAGAGGCGTGACGAAGAGGAGACTATCGAACCTATCTAGTATCCCGCCGTGCCCTGGCATAATACCGCCAAAGTCTTTGATGGAGAGCTCCCGTTTCAAAGCCGACTCGAAAAGGTCACCGAGGGGTCCAAACGTCCCCGCTATCAACCCCACTACCGCGCCATGCTTAAGCGAAACCCCTATGCCCTGAGCGCACAACAGCCCTACAATCACTGCACCGATGAAGCCTCCCAAGAAGCCCTCCCACGTTTTAGCAGGAGAGACTGTGGGCGCAAAAGGCGTTTTACCAAACCGTTTTCCGATGAAATAGGCGAAGGTGTCTGTTGACCAAACGCTTGCAGCGGTAAACAGCATGAGCCACGCCCCCTTATCGAACTCAGGGAAAGGGCGCAAAGTTAAGTGCCCGGAGATACCACGTAGAAGGATAAAACTGCTGAATAGCATCCCCACATAAGCCATCCCTACAATCCCGAAACTCTTGCGTAGCCGCCCTAGCACCCCTTCATTGCGAAAAGCACGCCGTAGCCGAAACGCTAACACGAGTACCAAAACACCTAAGAGCAGGGAGAACTGCTCTATCCGCTCCGACTGTTTGACCTGATTCTGAAGTGCATTGTAGACAAGCATAGGAAGAAGAAGCCCCACCCATGTAAGTAGAGCATTAACAGGTACGTAGTTTGAGGATTCGGCGGGTATTTCCGCACTGTAGGCACGGTTAAACTCTCGTATCGCAAGCCCCGTTAAAACGGTTACGCCGATAAGAGAAGGAAGTAGACCACAGAAGCATACGGCGAGAAATACGCCTACTCCGATAAGCCCGCTAATGATGCGCGTAGCCATACTATTCTTGAGGGTCTCCTGCGCTATGGGGTAGCCTCTCTCGAACGGGACGAAGAACGAGACAGCCGAGTCCTAAATAGACGATTACCAAGAATAATACTACCCTATAACCGAATCCGGGACCATAAGAGGCGACTGCCGATTTCAAAAATCCCTGATTAAAAATATAGGCAACCGTGCCGCCAATAAGGGGAGCAAGCACTTGCGGAATGGTAAACGCCGCGTGCCAGATGCCCATAAACTTTGCTTCATCGTAATCGGGAAGTAGATTCGTCGCTAAAGCCCAGTCCACCGCCTGAAACGCCCCGTATCCCGCCCCAAAAATAAACGCCATGACGAGAGCGAAGATGATGTTACTGGTAATAAGAAAGCCGAATATTGCCACCCCTGTAATGGTCGCGGCGATGTAGACAATCCGCTTTTTGGAGATTCTGTCCGCATAGATTCCCGCTGGAAAGTTTCCGAGAAGCCCTGAAACTGTGGCGATAGCCATAATCATAAGAACTGTTTTGGGGGCATTCGCGGCACGGAGGGTGTCGTGAGTATAGTAGTAGAGAAACTCTGTTGCGGTATAGAAGCCCATGTTAATAACAAAACGAGAGGCGATAAGCCAGAAAAAGTCGGGGTGTTCGCGAGGATTCACCTGAAACGAATATCTCATCGCCTGCCATGTCGACATACGAGGTGAGGGGTTTTCTACTGCTGACTCCTCGTGTACAGTGAAGACGGTGAAAAGCATGGCGACTAGGAAGCCTATAGAGAGCGTCCAGCAGATAGTCATGATACCATTGGGGTACTGTACCAGTGTGCCGCAGAGCAGTAGACCGCCAAGTTGCCCAACAAGGCTTCCCATTCCCATATAGGCGGAGGCGGCTCCCTGATTCTCCTTCTTTACAAGGTCGGGAACGAATGCTTGATAGGGCGCCGTTCCAATGTTTGTCCAGAACTGAATCAGGCAGAAGTCGAACATAAGGAGTGGGATGAGGCGTATATCTGGGACGGAGGTTCCTATTTTACCCAACCAGAGCAGAGCGGGAACGGTCATAATACTTCCGACAATGATGTAGGGTCGGCGGCGTCCCATTTTCCAGCGGGAGCGATCGCTGATGGTTCCAATGATGAGACCTACAACAGTGGAGACCAAAGCCCCAACCGCAAGCGTCCAGCCGAGAACAATGTCTTTCTTGTCGGGAGAGATTTGTGCAACGATGTGTTGAATGACAATCGATATCATCCCACCCCATAGAAGCGAGAGAGCGAACCAGTAGACGCTAAGGCGTAGATAGAAGGAAGGCTTTTGTGGCGGATAGTAACGCTCAGGAGGTGTTGTCACGCGAAGTCTCCTCTTTCAATTAGGTCTTTTTAGCGACTGTTCGCTTTCGGCGAAATGCTTCAGAGCGATTCTGTAGTCTTCTATGGTATCAATATCGTAGGCAAGTTCAGGGTGTGCGTCCATCACGGCGTAGCCGGAACAGCCTATCGCTTTCTGGCAACGGTCTTCGATGTGTCGGACGGCGAGTTGTCTGGTCAGAAGGCGCAGTATTGTCCCCATTCCCACCGCTCGCGCCATTGCGAAGATATTTTTACGGGCTTCAAACAGCGTTTCTATCTGCTTACGGGCGCGAAACAGAGCCTCTGGCGAAATCTGGAACACACATCCAACCGTCACCTGTCCCTCTTTAAGAGGCACATATTCGCTGACAGTACCGGGGAAGCGTGCATCAAAGGTCTTGCCCCATATCACTGGCACGCCGATATGCACTTCGTCTCTGCAAGCGTTCAAAAAATGGGCTACCGCCGCCGGCGATAGGAATGGCAGGTCGGTAGTGGCTATCACGACCCTTTCGGCGGGGTTCTCTTGAGCGCGTAGCCACTCTAAGCCTCGAAAGATATTTTCGGGACCCGAACTGCCCTCCTGCACCACTCCCTCCACACCATACTCCCGCGCCTGCTCCAAGACCTCACCGCCCCCGATAACCGTCACTCTATTTACTCCCTCAAGTGCGCGAAAGGTTTCAAGAGTTCGTTGCAGAATCGTTCTCTCTCCCCACTGAATGAGGGCTTTACTCTCCACCCCCGCAAACTCCGCAAACTCACCCGATATACGCCCACCCGCAGGCAGGATTACATCCACCCTCTGTTTGAGAGCGGGGCTTGCGCCTGTATTGGGTTGTTGTGGGCATGATGGAGTCACGTCTCCTTTAGTTCAAGGTGAAGTGCTGAAATTCCTCTTTCTGTCGAGCAGGAATGAGAGAGCGTCTTGCCGAAACCTTCACTTATAAACCTCTACTCTGAAAGAAAAATAGTATGACCTCTTCCCTTGAACTAATTCGCGACCTTATTGCCCTACCCGCCCCTCCCGGACAGGAGCAAGTCCTCTGTAACTGGCTCCAAAACCGCCTTACTCAGATGGGCTACAGCAGTGAACAAGACAGTAAGGGCAACGTTTTGGTAACGTTGGACGGCGGCGGAAACGCTCCTTCTATTTTGGTGACGGCACATCTTGACGAAATCGCTCTGATGATTACGAAAATTGAGAGCGACGGCAAAATCCGCGTTGCCGAGCTAGGCGGGGTCTATACATGGAAGTGGGGCGAGGCACCTGTAGATATATTAGTATCCGGAGGAGCTATCCCCGCAGTCCTCTCTTATGGTTCGATTCATACAAACGCGGAGGAGAGCGTGGTGGAGTATGCGCGTCATAACCCGCTTCCCTTCAAAAAAGCCTACCTGTTTACTGGCAAGAGCTATGAGGAGTTAGCCGCGTTGGGAGTGCGTCCCGGTCTACGAGTCGTATTGGGGGCTTCACGGCGTGTGGTGATGGAGTTTGGGGAGTTTGTCGCCTCCTACTTTCTGGATGACCGCGCCGACATCGCCGTTTGGCTGATGGCACTGGAGAAGATGAGAGCGGACGGGTACACTTATCCGGGTAAAATTGTGTTTTGCGCCTCTGCCTCGGAGGAGGTAGGCGGGGAAGGGGCGCGTTTCGCCCTGACACGGTTCCCTGCCGACATCTGTGTGGCTCTGGAGATTGGGCCCAAGACCCCCGAAGCCGACTTCCCTATAGACTCAAGCCCCGTGATATGGGTGCGTGACGGCTATGCCGCTATGGAGGCGAAAGACGGGCAGATACTGGAAGAGGTCTGCGCGGCAGAGGGGATTACCCCGCACTGGCAGTACCTTTCAAGAGGTGGGAGCGATGCCTCGTGTAGCTCGGCACTCGGCTTGACGGCGCGTCCTGTCACCTTAGCATTTCCAGTGGATAACTCCCACGGCTACGAGATAATGCACAAAGACGCACCCGACGAACTGCTACGGCTGTTTCTTGCCTACCTGTATCGTGTGGCACGTATGTAAAATTAGGATACGAAAGTAGGACGATCTTTGAAACAGGTAATGAAGAGTGCCGTTATAGGCATTTTGTGTCTCTTCTGCGCGGTAGCCGCACAGGCGGAGCGACGCGCCAACCATGTATTTATCATCAGTTTTGATGGAGGTAAGCCTAGCGTCATGCAGAACAGCCCTATGCCTACCCTGATGAATTTACTACGGCAGGGCGCAGGGACGTGGACGGCGCAGACGATTTTTCCGAGCGTGACGCTCCCTTCGCATACCTCTATGCTCACTGGAGTTAGCCCCAAAACCCATAAGGTACTCTGGAACGGCTGGACACCCAAGAAGGGATTGGTAACGGTTCCAACGGTATTCGGAATAGCTAAGCAGAAGGGGCTGGTAACGGCTCTCTTTGCGGGCAAACCCAAGTTCAAGCACCTGAATATACCCGGTACGCTGGATGCCTTCGCTATTCCCTCCTACTCCGCGAAGAAGGTCGCGTTGGCGGCAGGAGAGTATATCCTCGAAAACAAGCCCAACCTCTGCTTTATTCACTTTGCCGATTCGGACGGTGCAGGGCATAAGTACGGCTGGGGTTCACCGCAACAGATTCAAGCCTTCGCAGATGAAGATGAAGCCTTGACAACAGTCGTCAACGCGATTCAAAAGGCAGGTATTGGGAAAGAGAGCGTCGTGATACTAAGCGCAGACCATGGGGGACACAAAAAAACGCACGGATCGAGATCTCCTGAAGATATGAGTATCCCTTGGATAGCTTGGGGCAGTGGCGTAAAAGCGGGGTTTGCTATCACAACGAAAGTGACTACCTACGACACTGCCGCCACTGCCCTCTGGTTACTAGACATACCTGTTCCGACGAATTGGGACGGCAAGCCTGTGACTTCGGCGTTCAGATAAGCAGGATTCTGAGCGTGCCGCGGCGTATCACTACCTATATCTACTTTCAGGCGGAATGTGAGGGGCTACCATGCGGATTGACCAGATAACTCTACGTAATTTCCGTTGTTTCGCGGAGCGGACTTTCAACCTAGACCCGCATTTCAATGTTCTTTATGGCGAAAACGGGACGGGGAAGACCGCGATTTTAGAGGCGTTGGCTGTCGCTATAGGTAGTTGGCTTCTAGGGATGTCAGAGTTCGGTAGGGGAATAGACCCGAAAGATGTGCGCCTACAGGCGAGCAAACAGGGAGAAGAGATAGTTTTCGAGCCGCAAGTGCCCTCCGAGATAATGGCGCGTGGTATTGTACTTGGAGAGCGGCTAGAGTGGAAACGCACACGCGCCAACCCGCGAGGCGGCACAACCTACGCTCTTGCAAAAGAGATAAGGACTCTCTCGCAACGAACTATAAAACAGATACGCGAAGGGGGTGATGTTGTCGCCCCGGTTATCGCCTACTACGATACGGCGCGTCTCTGGTCTCCGTACTACGATACGGCGGCAAGGAAAGCGAGTATCAAAAAAAGCGAACTCTCCCGACTAGAGGCGTATCGCGACTGCCTCAATGGCAAACTCGACATTTTGGGATTGATGCGTTGGCTGGATAGACAAGACCGTATCGAGTATGAGGAGAAATCACGTCCAAAACTGTACAGTACGGTACTTTCCGCTATGTCCGGGATTTTAGAGGACGTAGTGGAGATTAAATACAGTAGCCGCCGAGCGGAAATTGTTGTTGCTTTCAAGGGCAGGGAGCCGCAACCTTTCACGAATTTGAGCGATGGACAGCGAAGTATGCTGGCTCTGGCGGGCGACATCGCTACGAGAATGGCGCGATTGAATCCGCAATTAGGAGAGAACGCGCTAAAAGAGACGCCCGGCGTTGTACTCATTGACGAACTTGATTTGCACCTGCATCCGAATTGGCAACGGAGTATTGTCCCTAGTCTTCAAAAAACGTTTCCTAAAATCCAATTTATAACCACGACCCACTCGGTGTTTATAATGCAAACGCTTGAAGAGAGCAACCTGCTACCGCTTGAGGGACAACCCATTTCGAGTTTAGGAAATTTAGGCATTGAGACGATAGCGAAAGGACTGATGAACGTCGAACGCCCAGAGGTCAGCCCTCAATATCACGAGCAGGTGGAAGTCGCTAAAGATTATCTCGAAACGCTGGAGGAGGCGAAAGACGCGCCGGAAGAGAAACTCGCGCAGTATATGGAACGGCTTTCGGAAGGTATCGGACCTTACGCTCATAACCCCGCTTTTCAAGCGATTCTTGAGATGGAACGCTTGGCGAAATTGGGAAGGTAAGGAACTCTTATGCGCCCTGTAGATAAAGGCGTCGCGCCTACTACATACTCTGCCTATGAGGAGGCAAAACCCGATTTAGTCTCTCGGCTGGGTACGTATTGCAGTTACTGTGAACGCAGATTAGCAACCCATATTGCGGTGGAACATATTATCAACAAAGATAGAGACCCTAGTCTAAGACTGGTATGGGACAACTTTCTGCTGACTTGTGTGAACTGCAATAGCGCCAAAGGTACGAAGATCGTTTCACTGGACACACTCTACTTTCCAGATAGGGACAATACTTTTTTTGCCTTTGAATACTTAGCCGATGCGAACATTGTCCCCTCCTCTAGCCTTACGCCCGCTCAGGCGATAATTGCAACAGACACTCGCGCGCTTACAGAACTTAACAGGCCTATTCGGACATTTTACGATGCAAATGGGAAACGTGTCGCAATAGAAAAAATAAGTCAGCGGATGGATGTATGGGCGAGTGCAAAACGGAGCCGAGATAACTTGTCCAGGTGTTGTACGGATGCGATGAGAGACCAAATAGTTATTTCTGCATTAGCGGAAGGCTTTTTCAGTATCTGGATGACGGTTTTTGAGGGCGATGCGGAGATGCGAAACAGATTCATCACGGAGTTCACGGGGACGGCTAAAGACTGCTTCGACCCGATAACCACCGCGCCTATCTCGCCCCGCTCGAAAAACCATCTCGCACATTCGGGCAAAATCTGATTGCAAAGGCGATACCCGCAAGAAACCCATAGACCCCAATAAACAGAATACGCCGTGTGGCGTATCACTACATAAGACAAGGACAAAGGAGACAACATGGAAAGACGATTTTTAGGCAGTACCGGAGCGGAACTCTCCATCGTGGGCTTTGGCGGCGTGACGGTTATGAAGACGACGCAAGCTGAAGCCGACTACATGGTAGAGGAGGCGATTGGTAACGGCGTGAACTATTTCGATGTCGCACCGAGCTATGGTAGCGAGCAGGAGACCGAAAAGCGTTTTGGAGGCGCACTCGAAGGCAAGCGCGATAGCGTTTTCCTCGCTTGCAAAACGGGTATGCGTACGCGCAAAGAGGCGGAAGAGGAGCTGTATCGCTCTCTGAAGCATCTTCGCACCGACCACTTCGACCTCTATCAGCTTCATGCCATTACGACGATTGAGGAGATGGAGACAATTTTCAGCCCCGGCGGCGCAATGGAGATGTTTATCGAGGCGAAAGAGAAAGGGCTGGTGAAAAACCTCGGCTTTAGTGCCCACTCTGTAGAGGCGGCGTTCTATGCGATGGAGCGTTACGACTTCGCGTCCGCGCTTTTCCCTATCAACTTCGTCACGTTTTATCAGGGGAACTTCGGTCCCCAGATTATCGCGAGGGCGCAAGATAGAGGCGTAGGGCGGCTCGCCCTCAAAGCGATGGCGCGAACTAACTGGAAGCCCGATGTTACTCGTAACTACCCCCACTGCTGGTACGAGCCGATATCCGACCCCTACTGGGCGGAACTAGCCCTGCGCTTTACGCTCTCCCAACCCATTACGGCGGCGGTTCCTCCCGGAGACCCTACCCTTACCCGCTTGGCGATAGAGTTCGGGAAACGCTTTACGCCTATCACTTCGGAAGAGGTCGCGGCACTACAGGAGTACGCGAAGTCGCTTCAACCGATTTTTGCGGCGACTGTTTAAGGGCGCAACAGCCTTTTAACAAAGCCCCGCTCCTTGCTGGAGTTCAAAGGCGGATAGATCGTGGGAGGGTTTGAGATAGGGGAGGCTTATCTACTGCTTACGCCCCCTATCCAACTTTCCCCCATTCGACACGGGAGAAAGGCGAGAGATTGTAAGGCTTACCTGGGTTGCGGTTCGTTCTTAAGAGAGATAAAACCTATCGCAACGCCGCCCCGCTTATTCGTGCAGCTCTCCCCGTTTCGGGGAGAGAATCCCGCAGGGAAGAGAGAGGTTAAAAAGCCTCCCATATCTCATTACCCCCGCATACATACCCCAATGAGCCTTCACAAAGAGGAGACTTTAGGATGCTCCCATTCGCTGATATCGAACCTATACCGCTACATGAGAGCGCAGTTTCGCACTGGGAGTATCGAATCTTTTCGCTCGGCAGGGCAGGTCTTCGTCAGCCGCGTTCCATGTCGCAATGTCGTGCGAGACTGGGAACAGACTGCCGGATAGGCTTTGTTGGGACGGTGAGAACTACTTGGGTCAGTACTAGGGTTGCAGGATTTGCAACCTTTGTTGATTTGGTCTCGTCTTTTGGTATGAGGGAGTTTAGTTATGGCAATGAAATTCTGTTACAACGTGGTGATGTCGTTTGTACAGCAAAACAACAGGTGATGTTGTCGCTCATTGGGTACTCCTGAACTATGGTAAAAACAAAAATACCCAGAAAGCAGCCTCATTTCAAAATGTGTCGGGTAGTGAAAAACTGGTAAGAGGTAGCATTAAAATATGAAACTCATGGATAGGTATATGCTTCGCGAAATGATAGTGCCTTTCCTAATAGGTCAGTGCGCGATTATCTGTATTCTTGTGGGCACAATGCTCTACAATAACGCCAATATCCTCATTCAAAATCAGGTTCCGGTAGTGCTTGTCGTTCGCATAGTCATCTTTTTTCTTCCCTTCCTTGTTCACATGACCATGCCCGTTGCGATTGCAGTAGGGACTGCACTTGCCGTTAGCAGACTCGTTCGGGATAGTGAAATTACGGTACTGCGCTCAGCGGGGGTGGGGATGGGGCGTATCTTCCTGCCTTACTTTGTTTTGGGACTACTGCTCAGTGTGGGCGACTTCTATTTTGGAGAGTATGTCGTACCTCCCTCCATTCAAAAGCTGAACGAGGTATTTGCTGAGATACCCATGCACCTCAAGCGCCTTATACCTCAAGCAGGGCAGCTTGTAACCTCCGGCGACCAGTCGTATGCCATTATCGTGCGTGAAATGATTCCCCAAAAAGGATACATTCAACTAAAGGACGTACAGCTAATTGCGACGGTAAACGCCGTTGCGACGAAGACCTCTGCCCCTTTTATTGTCTATGCCGCTAATGGAAAGTATATCAATGGAGACTGGGAGTTGGATAAGCCGCACATGGTAATGTGGAAGGAATCGAACCTGACAGAGTCGCGCCCACAATCCACAACACGATTCAAACTGCACACGGTGGTAGACCCGCAATCCTTTCAGACAGGGCTTGTTTTGCAGTTTCCTATGTGGCAGTTCGGTCAGAACTCCGCCATTCGGACGTTCAAGGAGTTGGGGGAGACGATAGAGCGTGACCGCAAAGATAACATCACGAACTACCTCACACTAATGGACTACCATTTCAAACTCTCTGTACCATTCTCATGCCTTGTTATGGCAATCTGTTGCCCGCCAATGGCGCACCGCTTTGGGCGGGCAGGGGGCTTTATGGGGGTACTTCTCTCTATCTTCCTTGTTTTCTTCTACTGGAATACCATGCTCCTGATGCGGATACTCGGCTCTCCGGGGATGGAGGGCAGACCGCCCTATATTCCGCCCTATGTGGCGGCATGGCTTCAAAATGTCCTGTTTGTGCTCGCCGGCATTTTCATGTTGAAGCGTAGTGAGTGACTTAAACGCACCGCGATTCGACCCAGCGTACAAAATCCTCGTAAGGCATCTCCTTCTCTTGTAATCTCAAAACGGTCTCTATCGCGTCTTCGTCGAAGCGTTCTTCATCGCATATCCGCATTTCGTAGCCATTCAACACTAAAAAAGCGGCGCAGGTCGCTAAACCTGTCCGCTTGTTCGCGCCATAAAAAGTATGTTTCACGATAATACACTCTGCGATTGCCGCCGCCTTGTGGAAAATCGTCGGGAACCTATCTTCTCCAAATGGCATCGCTCTAATTGCATCAAGAATATACTCTAAGGCTGGACGAAAAATGAGATTGTCTTCGCCAATAAACTCTTCGCCAGACCGCTCTATAAACAATCTATTGAGGCGAACAATGACAGCGACTCCGGGTATCTCTAACGTTTTGCGAGTTCTGTCCATGTTTTACCATGCTTCGTCGCAATGCGTTGCATTATAAGCCATACTCTAGCGTCCGTCTCCTCTTGTGTTGTTGCAGTATTCAGCGTTTTCACGGGTTCTGGAGAGACAATTACAGTCTGTAGATACACCAAAGCGCTACAGTCTTTAATCTCAGGGGAGGGGATGCTATTTGGCGTGTAAGCTACCTCTCTAGAAGAGATGTCCTTGCGGTGATTCCCCCGCCATGCGTTTAATCCTTCGATTCCATAGGAATCGCTTTGAGTTTCGTAGAGTACGTGTGTATACTGCATATAAATCACTCCTGTCGTTCAGTCGCTAAGTACGATAGATTGGTTTGACCAAGCAAATCCTTTAAGGATTTATCTTTGGTAGTAGCCCTTTCTAATGTCTCTTGTAGTTTGCGAACATCCTCCGTGTCCAAAGCAACATAGAATTCCTTATGTTCGCCGTTTTCGTGATAACCTATTTTGAGCATATGAACAATTAAAACAGCCGTTGGCATTATCGCCACATCTGAACTGAAAACAGGACGAATATCTGTTAATACCCTAGCATTAGAGTAAACCCGCTCATGGTCCAGTAAAACGCTTGTAGCCTTTGCTATAATATCAATCTGTTCAACAGAGAGAATTTGCTTTAAATAAGTAGCAAAGATTTCTGCTTTCCAATCTGCTGGTTTATTTA
>JAPLCR010000584.1:5383-14507 GCA_026392135.1 Armatimonadota bacterium | reverse complement strand
AAGGTATTGCTCGGTAAGCCCATTTTTCCACAGGGAGAGGGTGAGTAGTTACATTTCCAGATAGATGACCCCTTAAAAGGTACGGCTCTCTGGACTGCAGTTCACTCGGCAACAAAAGAGAATGGAACTATGCGCTTTATTCCGCGCGTCTTCCGTGAGCAGTTTCCGCATGAGCGTGACCTCTTTAGCAACCATCATATACGGTGTTATCCTGATGAATCCAAGGAGGTGTTGGTGGAGCTACCCGCGGGAGGCATTCTCTTTTTTGCGTATGGAACTCCCCATGCGACAGGAGCGAATAATACCGATAGTGAGAGGGCGGGGATAGCGCACCACTTTATCAACGCAGACCAGAATGGCACGGCACTGGCAGGTTTTGAGGTAGGTAAACGTCCCTTCCTGACGGGGGCTGATGCGAGCGGAGGTGAGCGTGAGTATGGGGTTCGCTTGGCAGGAAGGTGGGAAACTGAGATAGAGAGGGTATTGACAAGGTAGGCAGGGGTTTGACACTGTAGAGCTTTGCTGAAGGGGTGCCATTTAGAAAAACGGGGGCAGTTAAGGAACCAACCTTACTGACGGAAACTGCCCCGGACGCTTCGCGTCGCCCATCGCGCCCCCCCACTCCATATAGCCGCGCCCCCGTCCGTCTTCGTCATTGATTTGAAAACAAAGCCCGAATAGCAGACTGTTCTGAGGAGTCAGTGGGCGGAGTTGCGTCCAAGGAATTGCAGCTTCGTAAGAGATTTCTGTACCCTGTCGCTTTATCACGACCTGGGGTTTCACCGCACCCATGTCCATACCCCACAGGCGTTGTATCATGGGGGTCACACCATTAAGAAGTGCCATCCCGAACTCGTGGTCGCTGTCGCCATAACCTACCTGCTCCCACAAAACACTACGGGATGAAGATATCCCCACTACAACCGAATCACCACGCCATGCCTCCTCCGCAGAGTAGGGCTGAACAAATTTATCGTCCTGTACTACGCCTCCAACATAGAGGTTAGTAGCGTCCCAAGCCAGCATAAACCTGCCCGATAGGTCGGTGATACCCCCCCAAGGCTTGTCATGTACCTGCTCCTTACGGCTCAACTCAACGTTGTACTGCTTGCCCCAATCGTTCAAGTCGCCATCTATTTTTAGCGGCTTTGCGATACGATGGCATAGCAGAGGGACACGCAGTATTGGGTGCAGCATTGTAATAGGGTCGCCGAGGCTCTCCGCGGAGAGGTTTAGTAGATAGTTACCGGGTTGCGATGAAGGAGCGTGTAGGGTCAGTGTTTTGAAAACGCTCTCGCCCCCCGCAATAGAGAAGGATATCTCTTTCTCCTGCTCAGGGCGTAACGTAATAGCGAAGGGGACTATCCCCTGATTCCGCACGCGCACACCCATTTTCGCACTCCCCTCCGTCACGTCTACGGCACTCGCTTCGAGGTTTGCGGTAATAGACGGCTCCACCAAAAAGCCTAGCGCGAAGCGAGTCTCTTTTCCAATCTTGAAGTTGAGGTAGGCGGGTGTCGGGCGAAAGACCGTTGAGAGTGGAACCGCATAGCGCACAATGCGCGTCACATTCGGACGTAAAGCCCCCTTAGACGCGGGTCTGCTATCTGTTATGAGAGAGCGGTCGAGTGAGGTAGTAATGCTCAACTCGAAAGGCAGAGCCGTGTTAAGCTGGTTCCTTGCGCTCACCTCTCCCTGTAAAACGTTGCCGCTTCGATAGATGAGCTGGGAGAGAGAGGTTCCCAGTACAAAAGGCGAGCTCTCCACAGGCTTGACTTCGACTAGGAGGGTCTCTTGCGTGTCCATGAGAAGGGGTAGCTCAATCTCCCCTGCGGGAACATCAAACGAGGTGAGGGCTTGCGTTGGGGCAGTGTGGGAATAGATTTGTATGCGGTAGGCGCGAGGCGCATCTGCAGTGATACCCCCCAGTGCTACAAACCTCAAATTTACAAGTTGAATTCCTTCACCCGACTCCCGCCAGAGGAGGAGGCGTATCCCATCGGTTCCTCGTGCCCCTAATGCGCGTACCGCGCTAGATTCGCAGTCAAGAGGTATGCGTCTCCCTAGCATCTGATTCAGTAGCGTCAGGCTTTTCGCTAAGCCCGAAGCCTCCCCATTTGGCTCTTGAAGCCCCCTGTAGAACGTCATTATACCAAGCAACTCGTTCGCCTGCCCTTGTGGACAGTAGTCTAGTAGGCGTAAGGTCTGTGCCGCATAGAGTGTCGGGTTATCACGGCTTTCGGTATAGAGTTCTGGCAGAAGGCGCGTGTTTTTCAAGGTTGGGTGCAGAGCTAGTGCAGATTTCAGTTGCCGCAGTGTCCGCGCCTCCTCTACCGGAAGTTCACGCAAGCGCCACGAAAGAATATGTAGGGAGATGTTCCGCGCAACACACTCCTCAAAAAAGACCTCCAGAGTCTCCAGCCAATCTACTGTCGGGAAGTAGACTCCTACAAAGGTGTTAGGCTGCTCTCTCTGCACAACGCGTACAAACGTCTCATAGTACTCCTTTGCGTCTCGTGGGGTCGCTTCCAACTCCCATCGGGAAACCTTGAAACGGGCATCACCTCCAATGCGTCTCACGAGTGTAGTAAGGAAAACCTCCCATAAGTCCTGCTTCATGAGTGGAATGGGGGAGACCGAACAGAGAAGAGTGCCCTTCTGTTGGACAATAGCAAGTAGGGCGGTATCAATGGCTTCCCAGTGGACGATAGGCTTGCCCTCTGCATCTAGCTCCATCGCGCCGGGTATCGAGAGAGGGGCAAAGCGCACGAGTGAAGCCACCCCTTGCAAAACGGGAAGGCGTTTTTCTAAATCGAACTCAGTACTCTTGATGACGTGAGGTAGAAGAGTGATTCCTGACCAGAATTGAGGAAGGCTTTCGGTAGTCTTGTCAGTGTCTATTCGTATTCCTACCGCTCTTTGTAGGTAGCTCTGAGGGAGGTTGTTGAAGAGGGGTATCGTTCGGAAGCCTACAAACGGCGGCGGTATATGAAACGCCTCCGCCTGAAAGACCTTGTAGGCTCTACGCGGCTCCAACCCTTCACTACAAAGCCCCCTGCTGTTGAGCGAGAGAGGTGATGCTCTGTCGGTGTGCCAGTCGTTGAGAGTCTGATAGTTTGCCTGCTCCACAAAGGGGCGCGCTGCCAGCCCGGCAAATGCCATTCGCACGAACCGCGCCTGCTCTCCCTCTGTAATTCCGTCCGGGTTTTCGGGGTAGGTGTTCCAGCCCCCGCACCTTTCCCGCCATTTACATAGATTCCCTCCAAAAACTGCATATTAGGAGATGCCAACCCACCGATAGCGATCACTGCGGCGGGGTCAGAACGCCTGACACCAGAAGCAAATGCGGAGAGGAGGCGGGTATAAAGAATAACATCTCCGCCGGGGCGAAGGTCGATTGCCTGCCCTTTACTGTCCCGCACAAGCGTCATCATTCCCGCACTGTCTGGCTCATTCCAGACCTCCCAGCGATGTACTATGTCTTTATAACGCTTACCCATTTCAGCGGCAAACTTACCGAAATCGTCGAGATATTCTAGTGCGGGAGGCGCGAGGGGGCGCATAGCCTCCATGCCGCGCTCTTTGTAGAGGGCACTTATGGTGGGGCTACTCTCGTAAGCCCACTCAGGAACCCGTGTCACGACGCAGGTGACAACAAAGCCTTGTGTCGAGAGGAAGCGTATAAAACGATCGGTCTCTTTCCAGTCGTACTGTCCACGTGCCTTCTCAATGTCTGCCCAGTGAATCTCTACCCGTGTATTGGTCACCCCAGCCGCTTTCATGCGCTCTACAAGGCGACGCGCTCTGTCGCCCTGCTCCCAGCCCTCCCTGCCCCCGCCATCTCCCCAAACGACATTCATGCCGAATAGAAGCGACTTTGAACCCAGACCGGGTAAGAGGTCTTTACTGACTCGCGTAACAATAGCAGGGGGTTGACTCTGCTCTCTCTTTTGTGCCCCCCCTAAAGAGGGCAAACAGAGGAGAACGAAGGCAAAACCGAACAAAATAGATCTATCTCGTAACATTCTGTCTTTTGAAATCCTTTTCCCTTTACCGAAGCTATCCTTTGCGCGTCCTGCGCCTACTCTTCATTGTCGGTAACTGTATAGGTTTTTCCGTAACTACTCAGGTCTTTCTCATGGAGAGAGCAAAATTCACCTTTCTATACAAGTCCTTCTCCCGAATCGGGAGAGGGATGTCTGCAGGGCAGGGTGAGGGCTTCGTAGTTACGTTTTTCCTTTTGATACTACGCTTTTATTTTTAGAAAGGTTATCTAAAAACAAAAAGTCTCCCCCTTCATCGAAGGGGGAGACTTTTGAAGGGGAGAGCTACTTCGCGAGTTCATAGAACGCCTGCGCGTAGATTTTGGCAGCGTTTAGGTAGGTCTCAATGGCAAAACGCTCATCCGGCTCATGTGCGGGACCATCTTCACTGTCGGGAAATCCAGCACCATACGCAACAGCGTGGGGGGTAGCACGGGCATAGGTTCCGCCGCCCATCGTTCCGGGTTGTGATTCGTTGTCACCCGTCGCCTCTCGGTAGACCTTTAGAAGTGTCTTAACAGGCTCCTCATCCAGTGGAACATAGAGCGGTGGCTGATCGTGGTACTCTGTCAGATTCCAGCCGCCCTCCTCAAGAATAGGACGATTTGCAGAGAGTAGGGCTTCGATGTTCCAGGTCACAGGGTAGCGAATGTTGAAGGTAAGCTGTACCGTACCCCTCTCTGTGAAGGTGAGAATACCGAGGTTTGAGGTTAGTGCCCCCGCCACACTATCACTATGTGCGATGCCCAGAGCCGCGCCCGTCGGATCTACTGTATCCGTCACGAAATCGAGCCACACGTCGCCGTCTGGCAGATCCAGTGTTTTGAGAGCGCGGGCAAGGTGTACCACTGCGTTTTCGCCATTGGCGGGGGTACTGCCATGCGCCGATTTGCCGTAAGCCTTTACGATAATTCCAGTATCTGTTACTTCAAAGGTCACATTCTTGTTCCAAAACCTTTTCAGCCTACGAACCGCCGTCAACTGCGCCGCTTCTGAACCAGACAGGCGGGCTTCCGCATAATCGGGAACCATATTGGGACGGCGACCACCCTCCGCATGGTCAATACGAAGGTCTCCGGGCACGGGTAGAGACTTCTCCAAAATGAGGTTGGCAATACCCTTCTCAGCATAGATGAGAGGGAAACCTGCGTCTGGCGTAAAGGCGTAGACAGGTCGCTCCTCTTTAGCTATTTCCCAGTAGTGGTGTACACACTGGAAGCCACTCTCTTCGTTGCAACCAAACACAAGACGAACGCGCCGTTTAAGGGGTAGGGCGCAGTCCATTAGTGCCTTTGCGCCAAACAGAGCGGCGTAGGTAGGACCTTTGTCGTCGGAAGAGCCGCGTGCATAGATAAAACCCGCGTCTATCTCTGCACCGTAGGGTTCGTGCCGCCAGCCGTCTCCTTCAGGAACCACATCGAGGTGCCCTAGCCCAGCAACCATCTCATCGCCTTCGCCAAATTCCGCATGACCTGCAAAACCTGCCACATCCTTCGTGCGAAAGCCGAGCTTCGCACACAAGTCGAGAGTGTAGTCCAAAGAGCGGCGTACCTCTGCGCCGAAAGGGGCATTTACACCAGATGGAGGGGCTTCAAGGCTAGGAATACGCAGTACCCCCTGAAGAGCCTCTATCATCTCTTCGGCGTGACTGTCAATCCAGTCATGGAGTTGTTGTATTTTGGGGTCAGAGGGGATATTGAGTTGCATTTCGGCTCCTTAGGAGTATGAAGATAGATACATTGTACCAGATTGCACCTGCCGAAACGAAAACGGCAGCCGTTCACTTTTTCAGAGGTATAGACTGTGAAGTATGCGAAACACACAAGAGTAGCCCCTCTTGAAAGCACACGCAAAGCCCCTCCATTTCAACTTTTGACAAAAGTGTGTAAAAGGAGGTTAGAAGAGACGTGTGAGGCAGGTGTTTTAGGGTGTTACTTCAGCCGATTTTCAACGAATGGAACAGCAAGCCAACACCTCCTCCCCCTAGCAGTACCCAGAGGGTATTAGCCTTATAGCGGTAAATAAGAAGACCGCTTACCCCTGCAATCCCGATGGTAATTCCGTCTTTGAGGGCTACTCGCGCTAGCTCCCATGTTACCTGTGCCATAAGGGCGAGGGAGGCGGTGTTTACACCGTCCAGAATGGATCGCGCTATTTTTGATTTGCGTATCTTAGGAATAAGAGGACCACTCATTGCTACAAAGATAAAGGCGGGGAGGAAGATACCGAGCGTTGCAAGAAGAGCACCCTGCCATCCCCCCAGCAGATACCCGATAAATGTTGCTGTTGTGAAGACAGGACCCGGAGTGATTTGCCCTACCACGATAGAATCGAGTAGCTGCTTCGCTGTGAGCCAGTGCCATCGGACTACAAAATCGGTGCGTAGAAACGCGAGGAGGACGTACCCGCTTCCGTAGAGTACAGAGCCGATTCGCAGAAAGGCGAGAAACATCTCCCGCAGACTAAAGAGTGGAGCTTCGTGAGAAGGAGTGGCTGATATCGGGAGGTAGTGTACACCTGCAAAGCACAAGATGACTGTCCCAAATAGCACAAGAAGGCGTTTAGGGTACTCTTTTAACCAGGGAATTCCGCCCGTAATGCCCCCCGCACCAAGCAGTATCGCTAACTCATGAACATTCGAGAAGGCAAGAGCGGCTGAGAGTAGACCTACCCCGACAAGGAGGCGACTCTTGAGCGCGGAGCGTCCCAATAGCCACAACGCCTGAAAAATGACCACCACGATAACAGGCTCTACACCATAGAGCAGATAATTGACCTGCGGGATATTCCCAACACGGACATAGCCCCAAGCCAGTCCCATCACTATCAGTATAGCGGGAGTAATGAAGCAGACCCCCGCTACAATAAGCCCTAGCCAACGCGCTCGCAGATAGCCGATATGTATCGCCATCTCGGTTGAGTTGGGACCCGGTATGAGGTTCGCGGCTCCGAGTAGATCGAGAAACTCCTCTCGTGTCATCCACTCTCTACGGCGTACTACCTCCTCTTCCATAAGGGCGATATGCGCAGCGGGACCTCCGAATGACATTGCGCCAAGCCGTAGAAAAAGAAGGGCTAGCTCCTTTAAGGCGACGAGAAGAGGAGGCTCTGTGGGCTGAGGGGACGGACTCATAGTTTCGGCGTAAACTGCTTGAGGTCGTAGATGCCCAGTAGCTTCTCTATCGCTTCCACCTGTGCGACGCTCTTCTCGAAGCCCTCATCGCCGAGTACTTTATGCTCATCGCCCTCCATGCGCGTCCCTAACTCCTCCACCTGCTGAGGAGTTAGGAGAGTGCGAAGCGCAGGGAAGAGTATAGTGTCTTCTCTCGCTTCATGGGGACGATAGAGGCGAATGAACTGTTGACAGTGGTGAACGAGTTGGGCGTGATTTTCGCGCTTGCGGAAAAGGTCGGGCTGAGAGAGGTGGATAATACGCGAGGTGACTTTGCGCCCGATGATATGTTGCGTTTTTAGAGTCTCTACAAGGTCAACCAGTTTTCGGTGCTGAATGAAGACTGGAAAGATATATTTCTCCTCGTTTTTCTCGTGGTACTCCTCAACAAACTTCTTAACGAGGTTTGCCGTGTGCAAAAAGACTTCGGGAGGTATATCGGCATGGTTATTTATGCGGTGTAGCCCCTCCTCATAAATGAGAAGACAGCGGTTCAGCACTCCATGCTCTTTCATGAGGTCTTCAGGAGCAGTGACTCCCGCGTCAGAGTCGAGAGGCGGGGTCTTCTTCTCTTGCGCCTGTACGGTTTGAGAGGAAAGCCCTGCTAAAAAACCGACTCCAGCGGTCAGAACCTCCCGCCGACCGACTTCTAATCTATTGGTCTCCATGTCTACGTCTCCTTTTCGTTGTTGGTTGAGAAGAGAGATGGCGGCTCCTCTTTTAGAACCTCTCTGGCTAACTCCCACACCTGAGTGCGAAGGGTCTGAAGAGCGACGCGCCCTTCTCCCGAAATATGGTAGTACTTACGCACCTTACCTCCCACATTCTGCCGTTTGCTTATCAGATAGCCGCTAGTCTCCATCGCGTGCAGTATTGGATAGAGTGTTCCGGGGCTGAGCGAGTAGCCGTGTCTAGCCAACTCCTCCAACATTGCAACACCGTAGATAGGCTCCTCTGCAGCATGATGAAGAAGGTGTAGGCGAACAAAAGCAAGGAAGAAGTTTCGGAAGAGATTATCCATCAATATCGAAATACGATAACGGTAATCGAATCGTTCCCAGTTACGAGTACGAAGTTTATAAGGCAGGATAGGCAGTATCAGAAACCGACTCAGGAGTACACTGCAACTTTGCGAGAAGAGGCTCTGTACACTGCGGTTGGCAGTTTACGGGCTACCGTTTCCCCAAGGAGCCAGAGTAGGATAGAAGTATTCACCCCATAGGAAGTTATCTGAATTCAGCGTCTGCTCAATGCGTAGCCATTTCGCATGACCGTCAAAAAAGGTATAGTTCGCACCTTCCGAGTGGCGATCCCAACGTATACGAGTCAGTAGCATCTTGTCTTTGGGCCCATTCAACCCTGCAAGTGCCTCCGAGAGTGTCGCCTTATGATAGTCGCCAGAAGCAAGCCCGGCAGCTCCTGTTAGGGGTTGCCCCGGTACAAACCCGCTAGCACCTTTCCACGAGCCAATTGCATAGCCATTATTCTCTTTATCGCGCCGTTCTGCCAACACAATCAGAGAGCTGGCTTGACCAACGATTGCCTCCTGCGGGGGCAGGAAGTTGTGTTCTGGAATGACGGCGTAGTTGTTGATATAAGAGAACTTAGGAACCTGTAAATCCAAAGTTAGGTCTTTCGGCGCGACAGGGTTGGGGTCGGAAGGGCAGACGAATATCTGAAGGTTCTTCACGTAGGGCTGTAGGACATACGACCAGTGGACATTGCGCTTAGGGTCTTCATAGGTAGTCTGCATCAGTGCGCCATCGTAGTCGCTAGAGTACATTGCCAAAGAGGTTCCTAACTGCCGCATATTGGAGAGGCAGGAGGTCTGTCGGGCTTTCTCACGGGCTTGCGCGAAGACAGGAAACAGAATAGCGGCAAGAATCGCGATAATTGCTATCACGACGAG
>JAPLCR010000584.1:0-5288 GCA_026392135.1 Armatimonadota bacterium | reverse complement strand
TCTCCTTTGCGAAGGAGAGGTTGGGTGAGGTTATGTCAAGATTCCCATAACCCTGAACAGACACGCATCTCTGTAGTACCTTCGTCGCTTAGCCGAAAAAGGCTCTGTATTTTACTGTTTGGCACGGTAGATAGCACAGCCAAAGGTTGGCAAGTCGGCGCGAATCGGTGTTTTTCCTGCTAGAAGGAAGTCTAAGGCATTACGGAGGTCATGTGACTTCACCATCGCCTCTTTGCGGTTGTCATCTATACGCCCATGATAGCGCAGAATCCCTTTTGCATCCGCGATAAACACCTCTGGAGTCACCTGCGCGGAGATACGGTCAGCAATCACGTTGCCCACGTCTTTCAGCACAGGGAAGGAGTAGCCCGCCTGTTGAGCGCGTTTCGCAATCTCTATAACGGTTTCGTTTGCGCTGGCATTTAGAGCAACGAAGCGTACCCCTCTATTAGTATAGGCACGCGCTAACGCCGCAATACGCTCATCGTAGCCCCCAGAGCAGGGACATTCAGCAGACATCACAAACAGAACCGTCGCTTTCTGCTTGTTGTCGCCATAAAAAGACTCCTGCTTACCATCGGAGACGCGAGGCAACGTGAAGTCAGAAAGCCGTTTTCCAATCAAACGCGAAGGGGCTTGCGGGACTGTATCTAGGCAACACTCAGTCAGCTCCACCAGCTGTTGCCCATGCTCTGCCGTTAGTACCATCGCAATAGGAAGCAGGACACGCCCATTGCCCCCCAAAACATAGGAGGCTCGACCTCCCGCTTCAACTCCATAGCCTCCCCCTACTCTCTTTCCTTCATCTAGAAGGATGGGGAAATTAAGGTGCTCGGTATCGTGGACGGTTTTCGCATTTGCAGGGGTTCCCGCCGCTACGGCAAACACCTTCACACCGAGCGTGTCGAACTGCTTAATGACTCGATTGATAGAGCGTAGCTGTGCTACTGAAGCCTCTCTAAGGTCGGGAATAAACGCTAAGGTTACGGGGCGGTTGCGGTAGTCCTCTAGTCTATGTTCACGGTTATCTTGGTCTTTCAGGGTAAAAAGAGGGGCGCTTTCACCCGGGTTGAGTAGCCTCCCGTCGTCACCTTTCAGCACCCACACAACACCTCCTGCCGCTATTACGAGTAAAAGCAGGTAAACACCTATCTTTGCGTGGGGAGTTCGCTTTGCCCGGTTCCATTGCAAAAGTCGAAGCGTGTTCATAACTGCTCTCCTAGGGCTTTTCTGGGTCGTACCAGTCTATCGTTGGAGGTTGCCCGATAGCCTGTTGCCATGTCTGGTCGAAGCGGTGGAATTTAGCATGACCCTCCGCAAAAACGTAGTTTGCTCCCCCTTGATGCCGCCGAATCGCCAGCTGCTTTGGCTCGGCTTTATCCCTATCCCACTGCTCTTCCATTCCATCGGGGTCGTTGACTTTGGGAGGATTGCCGAACATCATGGGCATAAAGTGGTCTTCTACTACGGGGTCAGTCAGCTCTGCCACTAGAATACACTGTGCGGGCGTGTTTACATTCGCCATCCGCACACCAAAATAGGGTGCGTGGTTCGGTGTAAAGTAGGCGTTTAATCCATAGGAGGTAGTGCGGTGCTCCCCCTGAGCTTCCCACAGAGAGCTACTATCGGAGGGGCAACGATGAATAAGTAGGGACTTGGAGTAGGGTTGTATCGTATCTACCCAGCTTCTGGCATCTCCCATCGTATCTGAGTCGCCAATATGCCCAAAAGGGTAGGCTTCGTCGTGGTCTTGAGAGTACATAGAGATAGCCATTCCTAACTGCCGACAGTTGGAAAGGCAAGAGGTACTACGGGCATTTTCCCGTGCTTGTGCAAAAACAGGAAACAGGATAGCGGCAAGAATCGCGATAATTGCTATCACGACGAGCAACTCGATAAGCGTGAAGGCGTTGCGCTTCATGGTAAGGGGTCTCCTCTTAGGGAATCGCGTCAGAATAGATGTTCCACTTAAAAACCATAAGCCCTCCCCCCGTCCCCTCTCCCAATTCTGGGCGAGGGGTGACTAGGGCGGTAGGTGGTTTTGTTGGGCGATAGCCTCTCTTTACCTGGAGGTTTTGGAACAATTTAACTAGAGAGAGTCCCTAACAGGCGTAAACAGTGATTGTGTTTGGATTCGAGGGCTACGCGGTGTAAAGGGAGGCGGGGAGGGGGAGTCAGCGTGTCAGCGGCTTGAGGAGAGAGAGTGGGAGGGCAAGGTGTCACGAGTAGCGGTAGGGTAGTTGGTGGAAGAGAGGGGAGGTAGGTTGGCAGAACGATGGGGAGGCGTACCAATTTAGTAAGTGCTGTGTCTTGTGAAGCAGAGCAGTTTGCCTGTAGAGTGGTCTTTTGTCCGACCTCCTTTACCTGCAAACAACAGCAGGCGATACCTCCCATGCACATTTGACAGATACAAGAGGTCTCTGTCTCTAAAGTAGTAGCGACTCGTAACGGGATGTAGCGGCTAGCGGGCATTACCGCGCCAAAGGCTAGTGCTATCAGGAGTACTAAGGCTATTCGTTTGTGCTGACTTCGGGTACTCATCCCATTTGTGTTTCTAATGGATTTGGTGTAACTCAAGCACTCTGTTAGGGACTCTCTCTAGTTAAAATCTTCCAAAACCTCTAGGGAAAGGGAGACTATCGCCCAACGGAGTCGTACCTCTAGGGAAAGGGAGACTATCGCCCAACGGAGTCGTCTTCCGCCCTAGTCACTCCTCGCCCAGAATTGGGAGAGGGGACGGGGGTGAGGGCTTCTGGTTTTCAACTGGAAGACTTATTCCAGAGTAAGTCCCTTAGAGTATACCTCACATCTGCTCCCATTTTCACCGTAGAGTAGTTGCCTCGATTCTACCGACTATCTAGAGTAGAGGGTGAATTACGAGGGAGTGAACAGATGTCAGAAGATGCAGAGAAGACAGAAGCCCCAACAGCCCGTAGACGAAGCGATGCTCGTAAGCGGGGACAGGTTGCGAAATCGGTGGAGTTGACCTCCGTCGCAGTACTCTTTGGGATGATAATTGTCCTAAACTCCTTTATGCACACGGTAATTGAGGGTGTAATAGGCTATTTCGAGCATATCGTGCGTCATCTGGATGTTGTCAACTTCTCACAACAGCGTTTTCAGCAAGATAACCTGTTCGCGATAACGACGCTAGCACGTATACTGGCTCCTATCCTTTTTACTGCACTCGCGATTGGTGTGACCATAAACGTCGTGCAGGTAGGTCCTCTTTGGGCGACAGAAGCCCTCAAACCAAACTTCCAAAAACTCAACCCACTCAGCGGACTCAAAAACTTCGTCTCCATGCGCTCTTTCGTGGAGGTGTTTAAGAACTTCTATAAAATCGGTATTTGCGCGTGGATTACCTACAATTCAGTGCGGGAGAGCTATCCCAAATTGATGGTGATTTGGCGCATGGATTTGCGAATGGCAGTAGGTATCATAGGTGAACTCATCTACAGTATGACGCTCCACATTGTAGGCACCATGCTTGTTCTTGCTGGACTGGACTACGCCTTTCAACGCTACTCTCTTGAAAAGCAGCTCCGTATGACCAAAGAAGAGGTTAAGCAGGAGTCTAAGGGCAACGAATTTAACCCGCAACTGAAAGCGCGTATTCGCCAAAAACAGCGAGAGATGTCCAAAAAGCGCATGATGGACTCGGTTCCTACTGCTGATGTGGTGGTAACGAACCCAACTCACTTTGCGGTGGCACTGAAGTACTCTCCAGACAACAGTGCGCCTATCGTAGTGGCAAAAGGCGTAGACCTACTCGCGTTTAAGATTCGTGAAATTGCGATAGATGCCGACGTTCCTATCGTAGAAAACCCACCTCTTGCACGCGCCCTATACCGTCAAGTGGATATTGGGAGAGAAATCCCCCACGACCTTTATCAAGCTGTTGCGGAGGTGTTAGCCTTCGTGTATGAGGTGAACCGCCGCAGAAAAGAGCGGGCGCGCATGGGCATTACCTGGGACTAAGGTAGCCTCCCTTTCTTGGAGACATAAATAGAGGGGCGGTATCCTGTTAAGGATACCGCCCCTCATTGCTTGTGTTGTGGAAGAGTGACCGGTTAGGGGGCACTCATCGTCCAACTCACGATGTCTTGACGAGCAACCAAGCCGCCCGTCGAACCCGTGAAGCCCACATAACCCGCAGTGCTTCCAATCGTTGCAGGAATGTTTACGGTGTAGCGAACTTTTGCAAAGCGTCCCGTATCCACATCCTTGATCGCTACGTCGAAGTTCCAACCGTTGTAGGTAACATCGAACTGATACGTGTGACCCCAGTGGAAGTTGATAGCACTGTTCAATAGGTTGGTAGAAGGAACCGTCGGAACGGCACCATTCTTAAAGATGCCCGTCGAACTGTCGCCTTCACCCACATTGTTGAAGAGGTCTATCTTAAACGCCACGCTACGAGGAATCTGCTGATACCCCAAACCACCGCCCGGTTTACCTAGTGCGGTCGCATCGTTCCCCTGAATACAGAGTGTGATACCCTCTGCCGTCGCCTTTGCAGGGCGATAGGTAAACGAGGTCTTGAAGCGTTGGATGTCTACCGGACGATTGAAGAACGCACTGCTAGAGGTACTCTGAGCAAAGTCCGTCAAACGGAGGTTCGTCGTTGGAGAGCCCGGAGGCGTTGCCGTTGCCGTACCGCCATTCAACACGAGGTCGTCTGCATTCGAGAAGCCCGTTGGGTAGTTCGGATAGTCTGCAATGCCTACCGAGAGTAGAGGCGGGTTCAGAGCCTGCTCTCGTGATATGAACACATCCGAAGCCGCATCGGCTCCCTCCCGCTTTACGGCAAGGTTCAGGAAGCGTGTATGGTTGTCCCGATACTTTCGTACCAGAGCCGAGATGTCCCATGTCACATAGTTCAGAGAGTTTGGTACCGTCGCACTGACAACTTTTGCGCCCAAAGTAGGTGCACTGTTGTTGGTAATGGCGGCTTCTGTCCAGTTGTTGTCTGCGACAACATACACTGCATAGGTGGAGATGCCTGCCGCATTTCGCTGACCAAACAGTTGGAGTTTTGCCGAGATGACCCCTGTTCCTCGAAACTTATCGAGGTCGAAGCGCAGGTAGGTAGTCTCATTTGCGCTCACATTGAGGTTTGAAGCGAGACCGAACTTGGTTGCGGCATCTGCTCCCCCTCGAACGAAAGCGTCTGCCTCCCCAAACAGGGTGATCACCTTACTGGGGCTGGTGGAGGCAAGGTTCGTAGGATCACTTTGACCACGCGGGTTTGTGGCTACTACCTGATAGTAGTAGGTGGTTCCATT
>JAPLCR010000426.1 GCA_026392135.1 Armatimonadota bacterium | reverse complement strand
TGCAGAAGGAGCCGACGCCTTCTGTAGAATACGCTCTTACATCTCAACCCTACGCAAGCAGGGACAATCGGTATTGACTGCACTACAACTTCTACTCAAAGGGAAACCTCGTTTCCCAGCGAGATAGCCTGAGTAGTTACTTGGATTATTAAGTACAGATTCACCTTTTCCTACCGCTCTTCCTGCTCATTCTACGAAGTCGTCTACTTCTTGAGTTTCACTAAATCTGTCTGAAGGTCGTTGTCGCGCAATATATTCTGCATCAATTGCAAGAATTTAGGGTGTGGGTGTGTCCATGCGGGGTAAAAGTGTGTTAGAATCGAATGTTCCAAACGATTTGTCCCGCGCTGACGCAGTGTCAGAGCAGAAATACAGATGAGCTACAACCTATGCGAAAACTTACCACCCGCACACAGAAGTGCTACCTACTTTGGACGGGACTACTTGTATTTTGTTTTCTCTCGCTGACGTTTCGATCAAAAGCCGTGGAGAACCCCATGGCAAGCCATATACTTAGTCAGTGCAAAGAGTTGGAGGCACTCCTTGTAGTATCGCAAGTAGACTATAAGGAGTTGGAGAAGATTGGGAAGGATTTCAGCGCGACCTACCGCATGAAAAACCTACATCTCTACTATCAGAGTCCTGATAAAATCCGTCTTGAAACCAGCTCCCGCGTTTACGGAGATGCGTTACTTCTACTAAACGGAGCTAAGCGGTATTTTGCTGTATCGAAATTGAACCTACGCAAAGTAGAAGACCTTAGAATGGATAGTGCGAAGCGTCAATCTCTACTAGAGTACGGGGGGCAGCTCTCTGAGGGGACTTTGCAGTTTATGACGGCGAAGTTTGTGAAGGAGGAGCAGGTTGGTGAGACACCTACTCTTGTTTTTGATTTAAAGTATAAGACGAATCTCCCAGCCTCTTCGTACCGCATCTGGGTAGACCCCAAGACTCGCTTAACGCTCAAGCGGGTATGGTACGATAAAGAAGGCAGAATGAAAGCCACCTTTCTTTATACTAACCCGAAAGAGGTTGGAGAGGGTGTCTGGGTTCCGGGACACTGCGAAATAACAAATGCGGAGGGAGCTTTCTCTGCGGCACTCGATTTTAAGGAGGCGAAGCTCGCCTCTGGTCTGAGTGCTGGTCTGTTTGAGATAAAACCTTAATCATGCCATCGGCTACTACTCCTTCACAATCGAATATTGCCTTCTCTCCTCTCTGGTCACGTGCCACCATACTCTTTCTGAGCTCTATTACGCTGTTGCGCCTTTTTCAACTCTCTAGCATGGAGCTATCGCTCGACGAAGCCTACTACTGGGAGTGGTCACGCCGTCCCTCTTTTGGGTACTACGACCAAGGTCCTATGGTCTCCTATATGCTCTACTTGACGACGCGGCTCTTTGGCTCGAACGAATTTGGTGTACGCATTGGTGTCCTAATCGCCACGCTTATAACCTCCCTCCTCTGTGTAACGTTGGCGAAGCGGGTTTTTCAATCTCCGTTGGCAGGCTTCTTAACGGCTTGCCTGCTGGGTTTGACTCCGCTCTCCGAAGTGGGAAGCCTTATCACAACGTACGACCCATTGATGGTGGTCTTCTGGGCAGCAACGCTTGTGTGCCTGGAGCGTGCTCTGTTTGCATCTGAGCGGAAGGCTCAAAACCGTGCATGGCTCTGCGCGGGTGTGACCATGGGATTGGGCTTTCTGAGCAAGCACACGATGCTACTCATACTGCCCTGCGTGGCTCTATTTTTAATGATTTCTCCCGCACATAGGGTCTGGTTTCGCCGCCCTCAGCCCTATTTGGCTCTGTTGGTGTGTCTGCTACTGTATAGCGGTGTCTTCTACTGGAATATACAGCACGACTGGTGGACGTTCCGGCATCTCTTTTTCCTTGTGAAAAAAGACTTTGGCTCCCCATTGAAACGCTTCGGTGATTTCATAGGCTCACAAGCCCTACTGTTGGGACCTGTTCTCTTTGTAGGTGCTTTTGTGGCGTGCCGTTGGGGCTGGCTCTCCCCTGCTTCTCACACAAAGAGTAGGGAGACAGAGGGGGCTACTGCGCCCATACACGAACCGAACTGGCAGTATCGCTTTCTTGTCTGTTGTGGGCTTCCGGTTTTCCTCTTCTTTTCAGTCTTGAGCTTGAAGGCGAAGGTACAAGGAAACTGGGCTCCCTGTACATGGCTTTCCCTCACCGTTTTGTGGGCAGGTTTCCTAGCGCAGTTGGCGGAGACGAACCCGCGCAGAGTGAAAGCTCTGGTTGCTTGGGCAACGGGGACGGCATTGTTCATTACGGGCGTTATGATAGTACCCTCGTTTCGGGTTGCTCTGGGTATACGCATTCCTGTTGATCAAGACCTCTCCAATACCGCTTATGGTTGGCGCGAGATGGCGGAGTATGTGCAGCCTGTGCGTGCAAGACTGGAGAAGGAGGGGAAGCCTGTCTTTATTGCGGCAAACGACTATCAGTACGCCTCTGCGCTTGCATTCTATCTGCCAGACCGCCCGGAAACCTACGACCTTTTTCTGCATACTCGCCTCTCTATGTTCGCCGCCTACCTTGATAGGCTACAGGCACAACTTGGGAATAACGCCGTCTATGTAAACGATAATGACCGTGAGGCAAAGTATCTTGAACAGATTTTCGAGCGGGTAGAGTGGGAGGCTCCCATCCCCATTTGGCGGCGTAACTACTCCAAAGAGCCTATTCGCACTCTGTACATCGCTCGGTGCTATGGGTACAAAAAGTTTGTAGGGAGCGAATGGCATGAGGGAGGGTAGACCTCTCCCTTCCCTGCGGGATTCCCTCCCCACAAACTCGCCGACCACAAGCATTTCATTATCGAATTTTACGATGAGATTGATGGCGAGACCGAAGGCTGAATTGGAGCAAAATCAGTACGTTTTTGCGTTCACAAGTGCTTGCAACGCCTCCTATAGAAAGTAGTGCCCGCAGAATCACATTATGAAAAGACCCTTTATCTCCAAACGTTGGCACATCGTTCCCGGTTCGCCTGATGTAGAGGCTACTCTCTGCCGCGAAGTCGGAGTCTCTCCGGTTCTGGCGCGTCTGCTAGTTCAGCGCGGGCTTACCACCTCTGAAAAAGTGGACAACTTCCTGAACCCCACACTAGACAAACTGCACGACCCCTTTCTGCTTCCCGACGCGGAAAAAGCCTGTGTACGCCTGAAGCAAGCCCTGAATCAGAAGGAGAATATCCTCGTTCATGGCGACTACGATGGGGACGGAGTGACATCCGCCGCTTTGTGGACGCGAACGCTTCAGACACTGGGCGGAAAGGTGGAGGTGTTCGTGCCGCACCGCAAGCGCGACGGCTACGACATTCGCGTTCCTATCATTGAGGAGGCGCAGGCGAACGACGTTAAACTGATTGTGACGACGGACTGCGGCATCCAACGGGTGGACGAGGTGGAACACGCACGCGAACGCGGTATAGATGTTATTATCACCGACCACCACACCCCCAAAACGAACGGAGACCTGCCGAACGCCGCCGCAGTGGTGAACCCACACCGCCACGATTCGGTGTACCCCTTCAAGGATATTGCGGGGGTGGGAGTCGCGTTTAAGACGTGCGAAGCGTTGACGCGGTATCTCGGTTTTTCAGCGGATAAGTTTCGCGCTGCCTACCTTGACCTCGCCTGTATTGGAACCGTTACGGACGTTATGCCCTTGCTGGATGAGAACCGTATCATCGTGAAACATGGGCTAGAGGCACTTCGCAACACGAAAAAACCCGGACTGAAAGCCCTTGTAGACGAGTGCGTTGACCCTACAAAGGAGATTACGCCCTACAATATCGGCTTCGGAATTGGACCGCGTTTGAATGCCGCTAGCCGTATTGACGAGACCATTCACGCCCTGAATATCCTGCTGACAAAAGACATTGAGGAGGGAAAACGCCTCGCTGAACTCCTCAGTAAGCTGAACATGGAGCGGCGCGAACTGTTGAGTCAGATGATGGACGAGGCGATGGAGGAGGTTCTGAAATCGGATATGGCAGAGACCTCTTGCCTTGTAGTGAGCAGAAACAGTTGGGCGGGGGGAATGGTGGGGCTGGTGGCGGGGCGACTGCGCGAAAGGTTCTGGAGACCCGTCGTCGTTATTGGGATTGACCCGACTACCGGAGAGGGGCGAGGCTCAGCGCGTAGTATCGAAGCGTTTAATATCTTCGCGGCAGTTGACTCGTGTAGCGGTTTTCTGATAGAGTACGGGGGGCATCATCAGGCGGCGGGACTATCTATCTCCTCAGAGAGTGTGAAGGGCTTCGCGCAACGCATGAACGAGATTGCAAAAGGTTGCCTGACAGAGGAGGACATGACTCCCTCCCTCGAAGTGGCGATGGAGATTGACACCTCAATACTCAACTCCGCTCTTGTTCGCGAAATAGAGTCGCTCGCCCCCTTCGGACACGACAACGATGTGCCTATGTTTGTGTCGCGGGGGCTTCCTATCGCGAATATGACGCGCATGGGGCAGGACGGAAAGCATCTGAAAATTCAGTTTCGGGCAGAGGGCGTGAACTACAACAACATGATAGACGCGCTCTGGTGGAATCAGGGGGAGTTTGCAGACACGCTCGCTTCATTCTCTTCACTGGATGTTTGCTACACCATGGAAATCAACGAGTTTCGCGGAGAGCGAAAAATTCAGTTCATCATCAAAGACATCAAGCCTCCCGAATGGTGAGGCAAAGGAGCAAAACTATGCCAAACAACGGAACCAACGCCGTCATTGGGGGCGGCGGCTTTCACCACATCGCGATTCGCGCCTTCGACTTCGAAAAGACGCTCGCCTTCTACGCCGCGCTGGGGTGCGAAAAAAAGCACGGATGGGGGAGCGACGAACGCGCTAACGGCGGCAAGGACTCTCGCGCCGCTATGCTAGATGTAGGCGACGGCAACTATATCGAGGTGTTCGCAGGACGAGAGGGCGACCCGAATCAAGAGATACCGGAGGGCGGGCTTCTTCACTTCGCGCTACGCTCTACCGCTACCGACGAGGCTCTGGAACGCGCCCGCGCCGCAGGAGCCACCGTCACGATGGAGGCGAAGCACGTCATGCCTCCCAATAGCGAAACGCCCCACGAATTTTGGATAGCCTTCGTGCGGGGCTTCAACGGCGAGATTATCGAGTTCTTCTACAACGACACGCTGTAGGGGTTTCGCTTTGCGCCCTCTCGCTGGAAACGAGCGAGGGGGCGTTTTGCGTACATGAGGAGAATCCATTTCAACTGGGGGTCTCCCTGATGCGTGTCCCTTACCTTCTACTCACGAGTTGCGCCCTCCTCTTCGTCTGCGCGACGCGGATTCCAAACCCTGTCGCGCCCTCCACAGTTATCAAACTGAACAACCCTATCGCAAAACTGCCTCTATCGAGAATCCCCTATCTCCAAAGAGATTTTTCCGTATTGGATGACCGCCATCTTCTGGTAAGGTCTATATCCTATCAGGAACGAACGTTAAGTTTAATGGACATTCGTACAGGGGCGTTCAAGCAGGTCATGACATCTGCGAACCGTGGAGCTAATTTAGGGCAGAGCGGGATGGGCTTATCGCCAGACCGCCAGAAGTTCTTTGTCTATGCAGGAGACAGAAGCTTTCAAGATTACGTGGACGTGGTGGATATGAGTGGAAAGCGACTGCAAAGCGTAAACACATCCCTCATTAGTAGTCGTAAAATCCGCGCATCCAATGCAATTTGGTTACGTGATAGCAAGGAGTGGGTTATACTCGCGCTGGAGCGCGATGGTTTTGTTGCCTATCTCTACGAACTAGGTAAGACAGCACTTTTGCGACGCATTCCGCTAGGTCGCTTGCCGGGAGCCATTTTATTTCCTGATGGAGTGGGAGCCACGCTGATAGGCACGATAGAAGACGGTTGGGTAACGGGCGTGGGCAATTTCGCCTACCTTTTCAAACAGGGCGGAGAGCTATTCGAGTTCTCCATCAACCCTCCTTATCAAAAAAGAGCCTGTCCGTTTCGTATCCCTAAAGATGGTGAGTTCCATGCGATAGCCCTTTCGCCAGACAGAAAACGTATCGCATGGCTAGTAACCGCCCCAAATCCGCTATGGCGGAAAGACACGGACGTTAGCACCTACTACGAACTTTGGCTCAGCGACAGCCGCGCCCAAAAATTCACCTTTGCAGGACGCTTCCCTCATGGCTCCGTTCTCTCAAATACACTGCTTTGGGGGCGAGGAGGGGATACGCTTTTAGTAGTTGCGAACGGCGCGTTATACGAAATACCTGCCGGCATAGGAAAGTAGGCACGCAAGGAGAGGTACGCTCAGAGACAGACCTCTCCTTTTAGCTTGCCCCACAGCCTAAGCAACTGTAAGAGTTCAGGGTTATGGGAATCTTTTCCATACTCTGTTCGTATAGAGAAAAATG
>JAPLCR010000370.1:5007-11028 GCA_026392135.1 Armatimonadota bacterium | reverse complement strand
CCCTTCCCGAAGGACATCCGCAAATAGCCGGTAGCCTAAACAATCTGGCAGGTCTGTACCGCTCTCAAGGTCGTTATGGCGAGGCGGAACCTCTCTTCCTTGAGGGGTTGGCAATACGTCGCAAGTCCCTTCCCGAAGGACATCCCGATATTGCAACCAGCCTCAACAATCTGGCATACCTCTACCAAGTTCAAGGTCGTTACGGGGAGGCGGAACCTCTCTACCTTGAGGCGGCTCAGACTATCATGAAATCGCTCGGAAAACAGCATCCCAACACGCAGACCGTTCTCAACAACTACCTCTCTTTTCTGCGTAAACGAAATAAGGAGGCTGAGGTGACAGCGTTTTTGAAGGAGTGGGAGTTGACCTAATATCGCCCCTTTTCCGTTCAGGGGCGGAAGCCTTACAGTACAGGTAGGGGTGGGCTAGGGGAATAACAAGCCTTCCACAGGAGGTAACTACTCACGCTTCCCTCTGCGACATATTTTCCTGAAGGCACCTGTTTACCCATTCGGGAAAATGGCTGTTTTCAAGAAACTTTTGGGGTTAGGGACAAAAGTTTCTTGTTTTATGCCGCTTTCTCGTTCGGGAAAATGGCGGTTTGTAGGAAATTTTCCGCAAAAACGGAGCGTGAGTAGTTACCACAGGAGTTAGTATAAGACGGCAGTAGACGTAATTCCTACCCCTTTAACCGCGCCAACGCCGCCTGACGCACGCGCTTTGAAACCGCCGACTTCGCCAACTGCTTGAGGCACACCTCCGCATGATCGGCGGGCATATCGTCCACAATCGCAAGCAGTATCTCCCCCACCTCTGCACGCTGTGAGCGCGTCAGCTCCAGTAGATACGCCTGCGCCTCGTCCGTTCTGATACTTGCCAAAGCCAGCAGAACCGCTTGCAGAGGGTTGTCGTAGAACAGCTCCACCGCCTCGAAGAGAGTACGCGCCGCGTCAGGGTGTTGTGTTTGAGCGATCATCAGGTAGGCGAAAGCGGCAAGAGAGCGATTCCTGTGCGATACGAAAGGCTTGAGTAGCTCCAGTGCCCGCTCATCGTCTAGTGCAACCACCGCCTGCATACACTCCTGCAACACCTCTGGAGTCTCTAACTCTGTCTCCTCTCCGCATTCGGGGCACAGTGCCGTGTGATACGCAAGGCGCAAGGTGAGCGGGATGAGTGCGTTTACGTCGCAGGTGAGGGCAAGAGCGTGTGCCGCCGCCTTCCGCATCTCCACCTTATTATGCCGTGTGTCGTTCGGCTCGAAGAGTAGGAGAGAGATGTCGCGAATCGCGTCTGGGGCTTTCATCTGTCCCAGCGCAAGAGCGCAGTTAGCGCGAAGGTGCGCCCCCGTATCGAAGGGGACTCCTCCAACAGGCCCTATCTGTACCGTGCGTATCCCGATACGCAGTGCCTCTGTCGCCTCACGGAAGGTGTGCTTCCCAAAGGCAAACGCCATTTTTGCCCGAACCTCACAGCCCGGGTCACGCTTCAAGCCCTCTTCCGACAAATAGAGGAATCTATCTCGCATGAGGCGCAAGGCAGAGCCGTCGGCAACCTGCGTCAGTGCCTCCGCCGCCCGGCTTGCCACGTAGTTGGACTTATCCGAAAGTGCTTTCAGTAGAAGATCTTGGTACGCGCCATCCCTACGCTTGACCATATACTGCACTGCCTGAATTCGCTCTACCGTGCTTCGCGAAGCCAACAACCGCGCTAACTCGTCTCTCTCCATCAAAAACGCCCCTCTCTGTGCAGGTAGACTGCCCTCTGGTGTTGAATATAGGGGTATTGTACCCACTACGCTTCAATATCTGTAATCTATTAGCAGGAATTGACACACCGTCAAGAGTCTGCTATAATACTCCCAATAAGGTCAAGGTAAGAGGTACGCACTGATGGCGAAGACTAGCACGAGTCGAACCTCCTCGACACGCAAAACACAACCCCCTCCCAAACCCTTCAATAAAGACCTTGTGGGTATCGGTCTTTGCACGTTAGGGGTGATCTGCCTTCTCTGCCTTCTCTGGAAACAGGGCGGCTCTTTACCAGAGTATATTGAGAAGCTGTTACGCCTCATTGCAGGGTCGGGGGCTTATGTTATTCCCGTACTGCTTTTTCTTGTCGGCGGAATGTATCTGCGTGGATTCCAAAACTTCTCCCTCTCTCGCTCCTCACTAGGCAGTGCGCTTTTCTTCCTCGTTTTTATTGGTTGGCGGCATATCTACGTATTGAAGCCCAATGAGTACTGGGCAAATGAGAGTGTTGTCAGAGCAGGAGGATGGTTAGGCGCACTGGTCGGTGCTCCGCTGGTTGGTTTGCTGGGGCATCCTATCTCTTACGTTATCTTTTTTGCGTTTGGACTGGTAGGCTTTCTGCTCATTGTAGACCGCCCTTTCATTGAGATATACGATCACCTACGCGACAAGACTCATGCTGGGGTCAGCAATGTGAAAGAGGCTCTGAATGCACCCTCCAAACGCGCCATAGCCTCCCCCGACACCCCTCCCGACAAAGAGCGTTCTGAGCGGGCGGCACGTGTTGCAGAGCGGGCGGTCGTTACCTCTCAGGCTACCTCACAGGAGACCAAAACCGCCACTGCCATCGAACACGCAGAGATATCCACTCCTCTCGTGAAAATGTGGAATGCCCTTCACCCATACCGCTTACAAGAGGAGGAGGCAGAGGCGGCACTTACCGCCACTGCCCCCGAAGCCGAACCTACCCCTCTTCCTGCCAAGCGCAAGCCCACGAAACAGGAATCCCGCCCCCTTGCTGACCCTGTGCAACTGGAACTCCCTTCCGAGTCGGAGACAGAGACGGTTCCCCTGATAAAGCCCTTTGCGCTACCCTCTCTTACGCTCCTCAAAGAGGTGCCTCCTTCGGTCTCTAAACGCTCCCAGGAGGAGATATCAGACCGAATTCATATTATTGAGAAGACCTTAGAGCAGTTTAATATCGGTTCAACCGTTGTAGAGGTTGCCAGCGGTCCCACCGTGACGCGCTATGAGATTCAGCTCGCACCGGGCATCAAGGTCAATAAAATTGTGAGCCTTGCCGACAACCTCGCGATGAGCCTCGCGGCAATTGATGTGCGGGTAGAGGCTCCTATTCCGGGCAAAGCGGCGATTGGAGTAGAGGTTCCCAACGCGCAAACCGTCGTAGTGAGCCTCCGAGAGTGTCTGGACACAGACGAGTATCGGAATGCCCCTTCGCTCCTCACAGTAGCGTTGGGGAAAGATGTCTCCGGTCAGTACCGCTACGCCGACCTCACCAAGATGCCGCACCTTCTTATCGGAGGCTCTACAAACTCTGGCAAGTCTATCTGCCTGAATACACTTATCGCTAGCCTGATCTACCGTGCTACCCCCCGACAGGTTCGCCTGCTGATGATAGACCCCAAGCGCGTGGAGCTGAGCCTCTGGGAAGGGATACCCCACCTCCTTCACCCAGTAGTGAAAGACGTTAAGCAGGCGGCAGGGATATTTCGCACCGCCATTAAAGAGATGGAGCGTCGATACGACCTGTTCGCCGCACTAGGAACCCGAAACCTTGACGGCTATAACCAGAAGGTTCCCGAAAGTAGCACACTGCCCTATATCGTTCTCATTGTAGACGAACTCGCCGACCTGATGATGCAGCAGGGGGCAGAGGTTGAAACGCAAATATGCCGCCTCGCGCAGTTGGCAAGAGCAACAGGTATTCACCTGGTTATCGCTACCCAGCGCCCCTCTGTAGACATTATCACAGGAACGATTAAGGCTAATATCGCCTCGCGTATCGCCTTTGCCGTCGCCTCTCAGATAGACTCGCGCACTATTTTGGATAGCCCCGGCGCGGAGCGGCTGATAGGGCGCGGGGATATGCTCTTTATGCCTATAGATGCACCAAAGCCGATGAGAATACAGGGCTGCTACCTCAGCGAAACCGAGACCAACGCCATTGTTGAGTATCTACGGGAACAGGAGAAGCCAGACTACTCCTTCTCTGTGCCTGAAACGGAGCAGAACGAAGGCGGAGGTGCTAACTACTCTAGTGAAGAGGAGGTAGACCAAGCCCTCTTTGAGCAAGCGGTTCGCCTCGTGGTAAACAATGGGCAAGCCTCTACCTCCATGTTGCAACGCCGTTTCCGCGTCGGGTACACGAGAGCCGCACGAATCGTGGAGATGATGGAGCGGAGGGGAATTGTGGGACCCCTTGACGGTGCGAGACCCCGCGAAATTCTGGTTTCTAAAGACGAGGTTGAGCGAATGTTCAACCCCAACTATGTACCGCCCGTCTTTGATGATGAGGATGGCGAAGAGTAAGAGTAAACTCGATTAAAGGGAGCGAACACCATGCGAAGACAAATCACGAGCGTATACCAGCTAAAAATAGCGTTGATAGGCATAGTTCCGCAGATATATCGGCGAGTTCTGGTTCCTGCGGATATTTCTCTCGACACCCTGCACGCCGTCATTCAGATAGCTATGGGGTGGACTGACTCTCACTTGCACTCCTTTATGTTTGGAGAGACCTACTACTCCATGCCTTTTGATGGCGAACTTATGGAGGAGACGGAAGACGAGACAGACGTGCCGCTCTCTATGCTGATAGCCGAGCCGAAAAGCGTGTTTCGATACACTTACGATTTTGGCGACGACTGGGAGCATAAAATCACCCTGGAGAAAATAATCCCCCCTGCCCTCGGAACTGACTACCCGATTTGCCTCGCAGGGAAACGCGCCTGCCCGCCCGACGACTGCGGGGGCGTGTGGGGCTATATGGAGCTGATAGAGATTATGGCGAACCCTAAACACCCTGAATACAGGGATATGAAAGAGTGGCTGGGCAGGAAGCTCGACTTGGAAGCCTTTGATTTGGAAAAAACAAACAAGGCGTTGAAAGGGTTGCAGGGTTGGCTGTAGAGGCGTAACGGCAGAGCGAAGGCGGAAATGAGGTAAGGAGCGAAGAAGATGGCTGATTGTGATAGCCTATCCGATTTTATCAAAGTTGGACAACAGCGTCTCAAAGACGCAGAAGAGTTAATGGAAAAGCCGACTGCCGACTTTCAAAGGTCAGATGCCGAAAGAAGACACCTGCGCGGGGCGATGTATCTTGCGGGATACGCCGTTGAATGTCTCCTCAAAGCATACCTTATAGACCAAGAAGGGGGTCTTTCGCTAATAGAAACACAGAGCAAAATAAATATCCGACGACAGAGTAGCGGGCAAGAACTAATAAGACAGATTGCCGCTACCTCTGCGGGGCACGATATTGCGTATCTGGCGGGGCTAACGGACATTAGCGTTCGCCCCGGATATGACTACAAGGTCTGGTCGCGTTTGGCGCGTTGGAAATCTACATGGCGATACGACTATACAACGCCCAAACGAGAAGAGGCTGAAAAATTTCTACAGGATGTGCATACAGCGGTGGATTGGTTGCAACCAAACATCATCGGGTATTAGGAGAAAAAAGAGATGGCGATAACATTCGATTACGCAAAGTTAAGTTCGAGAGTGATGGATGTTTTGCGTTCGGCGTTCGGGCCCAATGTGACTATCCATACGGATGAGGGGTGGCATGGACGTATCCACGTTAAAATCGTCGCCAGCGCGTTTGACGGGCTTAATGAGGATAGGAAGCAAGCGTTGATTTGGGACGTGATACGAGAAGGGCTTGGCGATGAATCCCAAGCGGTCTCCCTTATTTTGGCTTACGGCATGGACGAGATATAGGCGGTAACTGTGACACGAATTAAAATATGCGGAATCACGAATCAAGCCGACGCGGACAAAGCCATCGAATACGGAGCCAACGCGCTCGGTTTCATCCACGTTCCCCAAACTCCGCGCTATGTCGGCAGTTGGGAAGGGGGGCGTGACGTTCCCTTGCGTCTGCCCCCGTTTATTGCCCGAACCGCCGTCTGTAGAGACCTAAGCGACATCGGGGATGAACTCTGCGAACGCTACGATGTTCTACAGTTCTACCGTTTTCAGCCCGAAATGCGTGCCTTGCCCCTCCATTTACGGCTGATGCAGGTCTTTC
>JAPLCR010000370.1:0-4983 GCA_026392135.1 Armatimonadota bacterium | reverse complement strand
GGTCTTTCAAGTACAAAATGCGAATAGTCTACTGGAGATTCAAAACGCCTTAGAAGTTTTCACCCCCTCAGCACTTCTGCTAGATACCTACCACAAAGAGAAACTTGGAGGCTCTGGGCACACTTTCGACTGGGAGGTGGCACTAGAGGCGAAAGCGCAATTTAGCCTTCCGCTTGTGTTGGCAGGCGGGCTAAACCCTGATAACGTATACGACGCGGTGTGCAAAGTACACCCTTACGCGGTGGATGTCGCTAGCGGGGTAGAACGGGAGCCGGGGCGTAAGGACTACGGCAAACTGCGTGCCTTTTGTGAAGCGGTCGCATATGCCAATAAAATAGAGGAACAGAGCCCCCAGTAGAAGCGTCTAACCCCAAAAGAGGCATCATCGTTTTGTCACGACTACCAACAGGAACTATCACCTTTCTCTTCGCCGATGTAGAAAACAATGCCCAACTTTGGGAGAACTATCCCGAAGCGATGCAGCACGCCGTCTCTCGTCTCGACAGCATTATCTCCCATAATGTCAGTACCTTTAACGGAAGCCTTGTTAAGCCGCGTGGTGAGGGCGAAAGCCTAATGGTCGTTTTCAAGACACCTCTTTCTGCCTTAAAAGCTACCTGTGCCATTCAGTCCGACTGTATCTCTGAACCATGGGGTGAAAACACCCTCTTACGCCTACGTTGCGCCCTGTATACGGGGGAAGCCGAACTGCGTGATGGAGACTATTTTGGAACAGTTGTGAACCGTGCGGCGCGTCTACGTGCGATTACTCATCCGGGGCAGGTCGTTTTGGGAGAGACCACCTATCAAGAGGTCGTAACGTGCCTTCCTTCCGATTTTCAACTGAAAGACCTAGGTATTCACCGCCTTAAAGACTTAGAGACCCCCGAACACATCTGGCAACTCCTACACCCCGGTTTACCAGAAGAGTTCCCGCGCCTACTCTCTACCCAGCTTCACAATCTACCGCCGCCCTCTACGAACTTTGTGGGGCGTGAACACGTCCTTGCGGAGATACGCGAACACCTCTCTGGTGCTCAGCTCCTCACGCTAACAGGAACAGGAGGCTGCGGAAAGACACGTCTCAGCCTACAGGTCGCGCAAGAGTGGCTGGATAGAACGCGAGATGGAGTCTGGTTTATCGAACTTGCCCCCATTGCAAACCCCTCCCTCGTTCCTAGAACCGTAGCACAGGTACTTGGTATCAAAGACCAGCCCGGAAAAAGCGTTACCGATACCGTCCTAGATGCACTGAGCCGTAGCAACGTTATCCTGATGCTCGATAACTGTGAACACCTGATAGAAGCCTGTGTACTCTTTGTAAGGCAAATCGTGAATCAGTGTCCGCAGGTGCGTATTCTAGCAAGTAGCCGCGAGCCTCTGGGGCTTGTAGGGGAGATAGTCTATCGGGTTCCCTCCCTCTCTGTTCCGAAATTGAATGCGCCTCTCGAAGAGGCACAACAGTCCGAAGCGGTTGCCCTTTTCCACGATAGAGCCGTACAACAAGATCCCAATTTTCAACTCAGCAGAGAAAATATCGCTTCGGTAGTACAGATATGCCATCGTCTGGACGGCATCCCTCTCGCCATTGAACTTGCGGCAGCACGGATTCGCTCACTTGAGGCACAAGTCATTGCGACGCGCCTTGACAACCGATTCCGACTGCTCTCAGGCGGCAGCAGAACCTCTTTGCCCCGGCAACAGACTCTTCGCGCCCTCATAGACTGGAGTTATGACCTTTTGCATGAGGAGGAGCGAAGCCTGTTATGTAGGACTTCTGTCTTTACAGGAGGGTGGACGCTTGAAGCTATGGAGCAGGTCTGTAGCGGTGACGATATACTGCCGGAAGAGATTAAGCCCCTGCTAAGCTCTCTAATAGATAAATCGCTAGTGATGCCCGACGAACGCGACGGCAAAACACGCTATCGCCTTCTGGAAACCGTGCGCCAGTATGGTCTGGATAAACTAATGGAGCGGGGAGAGGGTATCCTACTTCGCGAACGCCACCGCGACCACTACCTCCAACTCTCTGTAAAGAGTGCCCCACTCCTGCTAGGCTCTGAACAGGCTACTGCCCTCTACTCTCTTGAGGCGGAGCATGACAATATCCGCAGAGCTTTGGAGTGGTGTTTGGGTGATATGGAGGGGGCGCATCAAAGTCTTCAGTTTGGCGCGAATTTGTGGCGCTTCTGGATGATGCACGCTCACCTCTTTGAGGGAAGAGCCTATCTTAAAGAGGCACTAGAACAGGTTTCTGCCGACCGCGCTAGCCCCGATTTCGCCAATACCCTTATTGGTGCAGGTGTGCTTGCATGGTGTCAAGGAGACCCTGAAGAGGCGAGCGAATATCTTAAAGAGAGCCTTCAACTTCTGCGTGCGCTTGGTGACAAGCAGGGAGAAGCCAGTGCCCTCAATAATCTTGGGCTTGTGGTTATGGAGCAAGGGGAGTACACCGTTGCCCGCCAACTTCATGAAGAGGCACTTGCTATTCGACGCGCTATCCAACATGAGGGCGGTATTCACGTCTCGTTAAACAATCTAGGCAACCTTGCCTTCTTTACAGGTGACTACCCAAACGCATGGAGGTACTATCAAGAGAGTCTTGAACTGAGGAGGCGGATGGGGGATAAGCAGAATATGTCTCATTCGCTCTATAATATGGGGCTAGTTGCCGAGCGGCAGGAGAGGAATGAAGAGGCGTGCCGACTGATTGAGGAGAGCCTTGCCCTTCGTAGAGATATCGATGACCGGCATACGATAGGATTTTCCCTCAATGCGTTGGGTGACCTCGCACTTGCGCGAGGAGACTACAACACATCTGCCCGCTACCTTCAAGAGAGTGTTCACCTGTTTGAAACCGTTGGAGACAAGCGCGGGCTTGCAGAGGTGTGGATTACTCTAGGCAATCTCGCTCTCGCCCAGAAGCATGAGCAAGCGGCTCTTGCAAGTTACAGGGAGAGCCTTATCTATCTACGCACCCTGAATAATAAGTGGAGCATTGCCCGTATCCTAGACTCCTTCTTCAACCTATATGTTGCACAGCAGAACTGGTTAGTAGCGGTTCCTATCGCCGCTCACACTCTTTTTATGCGGCACTCTATGGGCGCACCGCGCTCGGAGCGAGAAGAGAATGACTTTACGCAAAAACTTGCCGAGGTGCAGAAAAATCTCTCCACCGAGGAATTTCAGCACCTAAGTGAACAGGGGCGGCTGATGAGTATGGAACACATACTCGACTTTGCCTCTCAACCAGAACCAAATTAGGAGGTATCGATTGCGTATTTACCCACAATTTCGGAGGGGCTTTACCCTTATTGAGCTACTTGTAGTTATCGCGATTATCGCTATTCTTGCCGCTATCCTGTTCCCCGTATTTGCGCGTGCTAGAGAGCAGGGGCGCAAATCGGTCTGCATCAATAATCAACGGCAGATTGCAGTGGCGATTCTCCTCTATACGCAGGACTACGATGGTGCCTACCCGAACACAAACGACCCCTACCTGTGGGTTGGAAAGCGGTTTCGGTGGCCCATTATGCCCTACGTAGGTATTGGGCAAAAGGAGAAGAGCGACGGTAGTTTCAGCGCACAAAATAGTAGCCCTGCGATACTGGTATGCCCCTCTGACACCATTTCGGGAGGTGTGTTTGACGGAACCTCTTACGGCTATTCGGCGGCGTTTTTCCACACTCCTTCCCAGATAAATCAGATGGATATAGGCAATCTACGCCTCGCCCTCAACGACCCCGGAGTGGGAGCGGTATGCGTCACGCAGACAGAGGCGGCAGTGCAGTATCCCTCTCAAAAAATCATGGTAGGCGAGTTTTATAACGCACACGAGCACCCGAAAACTCTCCACGGCTACTGGGGAACTCTGAAGGGACCCCGTACTCCGGGAGATAACCGTTGGGACGGAGCGCGTATCTACGCATTTTCGGATACCCACACAAAGTTTCTTCCCGCAGGGCGCATACGCCCCTCTGCCTACGACTGCCCTGACTTCCACTTAACAGTAGATGGGATTAGTGGTAAAGATGTTGATTAGCCCACACACAAAGGGATGGAGATAACAGTGCCCCCTCTTTTTTTACAGCCCCCTCTCTGGTTCGCGATGATTGCGGCACTCGCCTTTGCTGGAGGGGCTTATGGGGTGCGCCTACTTTCGCGTAGCGGAGCTATCTCCACGGCAATCGTGGGGTTTGTGGTTTTTGGGTTGGGGGGCGGGAAGTTTTTAGTTGCCCTACTCGCCTTTTTCCTCTCCTCATCACTCCTCTCTAAACTGGGCGGAGAGCGTAAGGCGGATGCGAATCGGCAAGACAACAAAGGTTCAGTGAGAGATGCAGCGCAGGTGTGGGCAAATGGAGGGGTAGCGGTGGTGTGTGTGCTTGTCTTCTACGTGATGTCGCGCAACCTGTTTCATCTTGGAATATGGTCTCCCCTCAAACTGCGCTACCAGCTCCACGCCTCCTAACAAACTGGAAGCAGGTTCCCGCAGGCGTGTCGGGCGCAGTTTCTGGTATGGGTTTGCTTGGTGCGTTGGGGGGAGCCTTGGCTATTCCTCTTGTGATGCTCCCTTTGTGGAAAATGAACCTCGCAGAGGTTTTCGCAGTAGCATGGGCAGGCTTTCTTGCAAGCCTCATAGATAGTATCTTGGGAGCGACCCTACAGGTGCAGTACCGCGACCCTCAAACGGGCGAATTAACGGAACACGCTACTCTTCGCGGTGAACACACGGCGAAGGTACGCGGTACTGCGTGGCTAAACAACGATGGAGTCAATTTTGCGACAAGTGTGTGCGGTCTACTATTAGGCTGGGCACTACTTGCCTATGGTGTCTATCGCTTTTACTAAGGGACTTACTCTGGAATAAGTCTTCCAGTTGAAAACCAGAAGCCCTCACCCCCGTCCCCTCTCCCAATTCTGGGCGAGGAGTGACTAGGGCGGAAGACGACTCCGTTGGGCGATAGTCTCCCTTTCCCTAGAGGT
>JAPLCR010000388.1 GCA_026392135.1 Armatimonadota bacterium | reverse complement strand
GAAGTAGGCACGTCGGATGTGCCCCTCTTCTGCAAAGCCGATATGCTGGTAAACAGCGATAGCCCGTGTATTGAACGAGTACACGCCTAGGTTGCACTTCTGGTAGTTGGCTTCATGAAACATATACCTTAGAGCCAACAGAATTGCCTCTTTCGCGTACCCCTTACCCCACTCCGAACGCTCGGCTAACCCCAATCCAATGCAAAACGTCCCGAAGCGCAGATTAGTCTCACCTATGGCAAACCCGCCTATCAGAGTACCATCCAGCGTCTCAATAACGAGTTGACGGTTGTCACTTTCTGTATCCGCTTTACGGGCGATGCTCTTCTCAAAGGCGATGCGGGAGTATGGTAGCTCTATCATGTAGTCACGTCGAGCGATTTCGGTGTCCTGTTGATGCCGAAACATCGTCTCCAAATCCGCCTCTTCGTAAGCACGTAGACGTACTTTACCCCCTTCCCATACGTTACTACTCCATCTCTCCGCCATTATAGAACCCCTTCCTTTAAGCCCCTATTAGAGTTTACGGTGTAACCCTTGCCTTACCGCTTCGTATAACAACACACCCGCCGCAACCGTTACGTTCAACGACGAAGCACCGTTGGGAGCCATAGGTAACTTGACAAAATCGGTAGCCTGAGCGCGAAGCGCGTCTGTGATACCACTGGTCTCGTTACCAACTGTCAAGACAAGCGGTCTGCGTCCCAAGTCCGCCTGATACGCCAGATCATCAGCCTTCGCAGAGCTTGCTATAACAGACACTCCTGCCTCCCGCAACCGTGCCATGCTCAAAGGCAGGTCAGGACAGAGGAGCAGAGGCAGGCGCAATATAGAGCCTGTCGTAGAGCGAACCGCTGCCCGTGAGTAAGGCTCCGCTGAAGTTACCGAAAGGAGAAGAGCCGAGCAGCCTGCCGACTCTGCTGTCCGTATCAAAACACCGACGTTCCGCGGGTCTTGAATATCCTCTCCTGCCAAAAACAAGCCTTGTGGTTGCGCTAGTATATCCTCTAGCGTGAGGAAACGCTTTTCCTCCTCCGCTATTGCCGTAACGGTCGTGTCATAACTCGTACCAACCAACTTCTGCATTAACCCCTGTCGCACCCTATAGAGGAGAACCTCCCTCTCTTTGCAGAGGTCGCGGAAGGTAGGCTGCTCTTCGGGCAAGGTGAATACCATCTGAACCTTCGATGGCGAAAATAGTGCCTGCTGAACGAAGCTGACGCTCTCAACAAGATACTGCCCGGTCGCTTCTCGTCCAGCGGGTTTAAGCAGGTCTTGTGCATGTCCAAAGGCTTCATGCTTAATGCCATATATCTCTTCTAACATGACAGGCTCGCAAACGGCAGTTCAACGACGATAGCCTTCGCCTCAACTCCTGTCCCACGTACCAGAACAACAGTTCCCGCTTCGCGAAACTCGTGGCGGAGATACCCTAGCGCGATTGCCTTTCCACTGAAGAGCGGCGACTCGTTCAACGCACTCGTCAAGCGCCCAATTTCACGATTATCATCACAGGAAAACACCTTTTCTCCCTCCGTAAATGTCGCACTGCCCAGCCCAATAAAACCCGTCAAGGCGCGATTGGTGTGCCCTCTGCTGTCTATCCGAGCGATGATCTCCTGCCCAACGTAGCACCCTTTTGTAAAACTGATATGAGTAGCAGCGTTGTTCGCCTCTAATGCGATAACGCTCTCGTTTAGTTCATTGGGATAGCGCGGTATGCCCCCCTCAATTCGCAACACCTCTGCCACCGCCGCATCTATCTCTGGTATCGCTTGAGTCTGCAATGCATTACGATACCCAACAAAATCGTTGGGTGTAGTGTACACAACAAAACTGTTGAGTATTCTGCACCACTCCGCCCCGCCATCACTCACCTCATCCTGCTGGCAGACTTCTATCAATTCGGGAGAGGGGCTTGACCTATGGGCGTATCCAATTTTTGAGAGCGTTTCGGAAACCTCGACCTCCCTTCCATAGAGTTCAAAGCAGGTTATTTCGTCGCTAACATCACGCAACTCCACATCTTCCATAATAAGAAAACGGTCTAACTGCTCCATCAATCGCCCAACGATTTCACGTGTTGTCACAAGAAGAAGAGACCCTTCCGTCTTCGCAAAACGAACGATCTTCAGCTCAGCGAGAATATGCCCAGTTGCGTTTAGAAAGTAGGCGTAGGCAGAAGATGCACCTTGCTCTAATAGACGCAACTCCTGACTGAGCATCCCTTGCAACCACGTATAACGGTCAGCCCCCCGCACCTCAATAAAGCCGAGGTCATTTCGTTCGCGCCACGCACACTGCTCCCGCGCCGCCCGATACGCCTTCACCTGTTCTGGTGTAAATGTCATAATCTCCTCACAACTTACGGAAGGCGACAGAAGCGGATGCCTGTGCCAACGGCTTGACGACTATCTCATCTATGTTG
>JAPLCR010000048.1 GCA_026392135.1 Armatimonadota bacterium | reverse complement strand
AATGGCTGTTACCTTCGGCGTTGTGCGGTGGTGTCCGCCAATAGGAGAAGGACTTACGGCGATTTTCCAAAACGCGACATCATAGATTACCGTGGGCAGCGCACAATATGTTCTCCCCTGTCTACAATAGGCAGATACCCTCGTCGCTTCTACTTTCCGGCTGGTCACAAAACTGTTGGATTACCCCATTATACACGTTCCACCGCTTTTGGCAAGCCCTTCCAAGCGGGTATACTCGAAATCGAGAACCAGCATCCCAAGGAGAGGTAATGAGTACTACTGTCGAACCGTTTTGCCGAGAGTTTCAAAAGGAGGTTAGGGGTTTAATCGAGGCGTATCTGTCTGAACGATGGGGTTCCCTTGATGCTAGCCTCAACCCAGATATTCGCGACATAACCGAAGCATATCGGGAGGGGTATTTTGCGGTTGCATTAGAGAAAGGGCGCGTGATTGGAACGGGAGCCATCCTACCGGAGAGTGTAGAATCGGCGCGGGTCGTGCGAATGACAGTTTCAAAAGAGCGGCGTGGTGAGGGAATCGGGAGCAAAATACTTGATGCACTCTGTGAAGAGGCGCGGAGGCGCGGCTATCGCTCTCTAAAGGTAGAGACGACCGAGACGTGGGACTCCGCGATATCCTTCTATATTCGCTATGGCTTCCGCATTCTGGGGTATTGGGATGGCGACTGCCACTTTGAATTGGGCTTAGATTATATATAGTAGTAGCTACTATATTTATTTCAATGAGTAATAAGTAAGTAGTTTTATTGTGTTTTATGTAGAAGTGACTTCTGTTTCTGCGGCGTGTGGCTCAAAGCGGTTGACACAAACTTCCTTGTACAGGGGGGCTAATGTGCGAGAGCCTTCTCCATCAATGTAGTGACCAACGTCCAGGCTTTGCCGATGTTGTACGAAGTGCAGATAGGGCAATTTAAACTAGGGGCACTCTAGCGACTCGCAGTAAGGGCAGGAACTTCTGCATCCTTTGGAGAAATCAGACATATGAAGAGGAAGCACCTTGAGGACATAGGAGAAGAGGACGAACCGGTGGAGGGGCGAGATGCCCTTGTACCTAAACTTGACAAAGAGTTTGTCAAGCGGGCAAAACGCCGCCTTCGTAGGAACTGGCAGAAAGGCAATTTCGATAAGTGCCAAGAGACTCTTGACGAGATAGATTCTTCGATGGTGTATGCCTTTCGTAACCAACTTACCAATATCCTCGACCTGAATCCCAACGACTTCACCTACACTGCAAAAGCCGATGAAGAAATCCTTAAAATTCGGCACAAAGTGCTTGATATCTTTGAGCAGGCTCCAGACGAAGTTGCTCTACCTATACTTGTATCATCCCTATTCATTGAAAGTGAGGATGTCGTTGCGCGAATCATGCTTTACCTGCACAGTAAGGGCAAGAAGCCCCTCTCACTGCTGATTCAGAGGCTCCGTTCCGTTTACTATACAGAAGACCCTGCCAAGAAGGCAGGCATCAAGCGCCTCATTCGCCTGCTGGGTGAACTTCGCGACAAACGTGCGACTTCGGCACTATTCGCCGTTGTGAAGGGCGATATGCTGAGTATGCCTGCGAACGATTCCGTCTCCTGTACCCTCTTTGCAGGAGTGGGGATAACAGTCTATTTTGTTATGAACAGCCTACCAGATTTTGAGGTTGTGTTTTCGTGGGGGGCATTTCTATCGGCGTGGGCATTCTATTTCATTCCCATCTATCTATTCAAAAAATATCTCAGTGGGTGGTATCGTCAGAAAAAAGAGTGGCTCAATAACGCTGAGATGGTTCAGGAGGCACTCAACGCGCTCGCTCTCATTCCCAACAAACGAAATCTTGCCGACATTTTGCGCCTTCGTACTCTGCCAAATATAGAGCGAATGCCGGAGTATCACGCACTCCTTGCTTCCCACTTCGCGCTACTCTCCCCCGAAGATACGGAAGCCTTTGAACTACTTGATCGCCTCTGGTTAGTACGAAGCCTCGAACGCTATTCAATAGAGTTTACGATAGCCGCCCTCAAAGGATTAGAGCTGGTAGGGAGAGAAGAGGCATTAGATAGAGTACGTGAACTGACCGTAAATCATGTAGCCAGCGCAGTGAAGGCAGAAGCAAAGCGCGTATACCCTCACATCGAAGAACGAACCGAGGCACATAGCGCAAGGCTAGAGCTACTACGCGCCTCCCACCGCCCAGAAGAGACACAAACCCTCCTGCGCCCCGCGCAGAGTAAGCCTGACCTTGAAGAGGAGCAACAGCTTCTGCGTCCGATTGAGTAGCGGTCGAGGCACGTAGCATCCTGTACACTGTACAAAATAGGCGTTAGGTTCTGGCTGAAAGGCAGCGTAACCAGAAAGCCCTTCTCCAAAGTTGAGAGAAGGGCTGGAAACGCAGGTGGTTTGGTAAGAGAGTAGGTAGGCTTAGTATTTAGGAACGGAAGGGTCTACCTCATCACTCCATGCAAGTACACCGCCCACAAGGTTTTTCAGTTGCGTAAAGCCCTTTGCTTTCAAGCGGTTCAGCGCATCTGCGCTACGTTTCCCAGAACGGCACTGGAGAATTATCTCCGTCTCTGGGTCAAGTTCGCCGCTCCGCTCCTCAATCTGCCCCAACGGAATCAACTTCGTGCCCGGAATACGCGCTATTGCATACTCATAAGGTTCGCGTACATCAATAACGGTCAGTTTTTCGCCCGCGTCCATACGCGCTTTGAGTTCAAGAACAGTAATCTCTTCGTTCACGTCTACCTCTTCTGGGGGAGCCTCTTCACCGCGAATGCCGCAGAACTGCTCGTAGTCAATAAGTTCGGTAATGGTTCGGTTTTCGCCACAAATCGGGCATTCTGGGTCACGTCGTAAGCGCAACTCGCGGAACTGCATTTTGAGGGCGTTGAAGGTCAAAAGCCTACCAATGAGTGGATTGCCTACACCCAGAATCAGCTTGATGGCTTCTGCCGCCTGAATACAGCCTACAATTCCGGGTAGCACGCCTAGCACGCCGCCCTCTGCACAGGAGGGAACCATGCCGGGTGGAGGAGGTTCTGGATACAAACAGCGGTAACAGGGTCCATGCTCAGCCCAAAAAACGGAGGCTTGCCCCTCAAATCGGAAGATAGAGCCGTAGACGTTTGGCTTACCCAGTAGTACGCATACGTCATTGGTGAGGTATCGGGTTGGGAAATTATCGGTGCCGTCAATAATGATGTCGTAGTCTTTCGCTATCTCCATCGCATTTTCGGAGGTGAACATTGCCTCATACATCACAAGGTTTACGTGTGGGTTGATGTCTGACAGTCTCTCTTGAGCCGATACAATTTTGGGACGCCCAACATCCTTGGTACCGTGGACGATTTGGCGTTGTAGATTGGTCAGATCAACCGTATCAAAATCCACCAGTCCAATAGTACCAACACCTGCGGCAGCAAGATAGAGCGTCAAGGGTGATCCAAGTCCGCCCGTACCAATACAAAGCACTCTTGCTGCGCGTAGCTTTTTCTGCCCGTCAAGGTTTACCTCCGGCAGAATAAGATGGCGGCTATAGCGCAGAATCTCTTCGTTGCTTAGTTCTGCCGCCTCGCCGCGCTCGTCTGAGATAACTCCCACCGAATTGGGGAGTGCCGTCGTTGCCATAATTGCTTAATCCTTCTTTCCAGATTGGCAGAGCATCCATGCGCCCTGCTCATATTATCACGATTGCCTCTTCTGCAAAGTCCGCTAGTTCATCTTCTAATCGCCATGCTGTCATCTCAGCAGGAACGCCGTTTTGCACTGACACGATAATATACGTCCACCACTCCCAAGCCCACAGTCTGTCTGTTGCGCTCGGGACGGCGGGGTGGTTTGGGTGTGAATGGTAAAATCCGAGTACGGTTTTACCAGTATGTACTTCCTCTGCCATTAGATTACGCATTGTCTCTGGTGCAATCAAAAAGCGTCGTTGGCGCTCGTTTTCCTGCGTATTTACAAGCCAGCGAATCTCTTGAACTATCTTCACACCGTTCTGCACAACACCCATGATAGCACCACAACATTCGAGCGGAAACTCTTTCGCACCATGTGCGCGAATCGCTTGCTCCTGTGCTTGCGTTAATTGTATCAAAAGATTCTACCTCGAAATCTCTCCAAAAGTTCGGTCTTATGTGGGAATGTCGCGAATTGGGGACTCGTTGCACCTAACACATAGGCGGGGCAGAGTGTATCTGTAGTTAATATACCACTACCGACCCCTTAATCATACAAAGGGTGTCGGTAGGGCAGAGTGTGGGGGAAGGGGGTAAAGGGCGTAGCAAAACTGACGCTTAGAACGGGCTTATCTCTTTAAGAACGCCATGAATTTCGGGAGCAGGTGCAGTCTCTACTTCAGACGTTCGCATATAGAGTGGATTCAAGGTTCCTTGCGGCTCCATCTCCATTAAGGTGTCGCCGCGCCAAATTCCCTGGAACTCTTTATCGAGTAAGGTGTAGCTCGCTTTGCGCTCTTTGGGCTTCCATCGGAATGTGACAATATCGCCGTTCCGAAGGGCTTCAATCCAAGCATAGCCTGCTCGGTGTACCTCATTCCGGTGTCGATTGTAGTTTACGTAGACAATTAGCTCTTCAGGGGTTGCCTCGTCAGGAATACGCACTGCCAGCACGCCCCGCGCCTTCATAACGACCTCAAGGTAGCCTTCACGTGGAAGGGATGAGAGTACATTCGCCCACCGCGTGTCGCGTGAGAAGTGAAGATTGATACGTACTGCTTCCTCTTCACGGTGGATTGCGCTGTGCCACATTGAGTAGAGGGCACGCATACCCGCCGCCGTCGAGCGAAGCATGAGGCGTGGGTTTTTATGATCAAATGTATGTAACCCTTCGGGTGGGTGGTTCGCACACCACATCGCTTCCGGAAACTCAACGTCAGTATCTCTATCTACCCAGTCAAGGTCAAGCAGTTGCGCTTCAAGTAGATGATTGCGTCCGAAACGCTCTACATCGAGATAGTAGGTCTGATCAACCTCGTTCGCAAGCATGATGGCGAGTTCTATCATATCTTTTAGGAACGACATATCTCCTTGATACCGGTCTATGCCTGACGTTCTGTGTGGGAAAAATCCAAAATCGGTTCCCAAGGTTTTCAAAAGGGCGTAGTTCTGCTGAACCCACGCCACCATGTCATCGTCTCCCGTCCACACAGCATAGTTCATGGCTCCTTTTAGGAAACCTGCATTGCTATGGAGGTAACGTGCAGACTTTGCCGTGAGGTGTCCTTCTTTGTTGAAAGCCCCTGACCGCTCTTTAATAAACCGAATAAAGCCGTGCGCCAAACGCTTAGCGTAGGCGTTATTAGTCGCTTTTGCGAAGCGCACTAACGGAAAAACAATCTGCCCTCCGATGAGGCTATCCACAACCCTATCTACGGGGGGGTGTCTGTCTACCCACCCGCCCTGCGGAAGTGCAGAGGCAGGGAACCAGCAGTAGTCACTGTGCCATATCGCGGTGTGGTACAGCCCTGTTACCAGTCGTTCTGCCGCTTCCAATGCCAACTGGTCTTCGAAGGCTAGGTAGCGGGTTGTCCATGCCATAAGTGCACCACGCTGAGTCCACTCTAGCTCTACAGTAGGTTGGTGTGGCACCGTCCAGGGAGTAGGGGGTACTACGATTAGCCCGTCGTCGCCCTGATGGCGGTAGAGATGTTGGGAGAGCATCGTATCACGCTCATCGGGATCCGTTCCTGTCATGATTCGGAGTAGGGTAAGGGATTCGAGGAGATGTCCTGTGGTGTCTCCGTAATCCCAAGGTGTGTGCATCGCGACAGGGGGACTGGTGTGTAGTTCGAGGTAGGAGTAGGGCTGACCGGCGAGGTCGGGGTTGAGCAGGGAGACGCAAGCCTCTTGCGCGAGTCTGGCACGCGCAATGAGGTCGTAGGGGCAGGCGCGAATCGTTGAAACAAGGGGTAAGACAATTTCCTCTATAGACATAGGTTTCTCCTACTCAACTACGCCGGATGACGCGCTAGCAAAAACCCAAAACGAGGCATTCAGGCGGTCTATTGTGAGATTCGCGAACACCTTCGGTGATTCCTGCCGACTCCTCAGAAATCTTAGGTTTTTGTAACTACTCACCCTCTCCCTGTGGAAAAATGGGCTTACCGAGTATAAGTTGTTGTAAAGCAGGCAGGAGCGAGTAGCCCTGCTTCCGCAAGGTGGAGATGTAACTTCGTATCCGGC
>JAPLCR010000540.1 GCA_026392135.1 Armatimonadota bacterium | reverse complement strand
GGCTGTCGGATACGATGCAAGGCTCTCTAGCCCTGAGTGGGCGGCGGCATTAGCGCGTGGCTTGAACCGACAGGGGGTCAACGTTATAGACATCGGCTTGGCGACGACGGACATGGTCTACTTCGCCTCTGGTAGTTTGAATGTTCCCGCTGTTGAGATTACTGCCTCTCACTGTACCAAAGAGCTGAATGGAATGAAAATTGTACGCGCAGGTGCACACGTTATCGGTAAAGGCTCTGGTATGGAGGAGTTACGCGACCTTGTAGTGAGCGGCAATTTCAAAGAGTCCGCTACCGAAGGCACTGTTGTTAAACGTGACGTGATGCAAGACAACATCGCGCATCTGCTCAGTTTTATCGCGGTAGACACAATCAAGCCCTTCAAAATTTTGGCGGATGCGGGTAATGGGGTAGGGGGGCTTCCTGCTACTGAGATTTTTAAGGCACTTCCCCAACTGGACGTGACCGAACTCTATTTTGCTCCAGATGGTACGTTTCCGAACCACGAAGCGAATCCATTTGATGTGGAGAACATCGAGGAGATGATCCACCGCATCCCTACAGAGGGCTTCGACTTCGGCGTGGCATGGGATGGCGACGCGGATAGGTGCTTCTTCCTCGATGAAACGGGCAAGCCTGTTCCGGGCGATTTCGTGACTACTCTGGTAGCACGGTACTTCTTGAAGAAATATCCCGGTGCCGGAATTGTGTACGACCTTCGAGCATCGTGGGCAGTGCGTGACTGGGTGACGAAACTGGGAGGAAGACCTATTTCAGAGCGCGTCGGTCACTCGTTTATCAAGCGTACCATGCGGGCAGACGATGCTGTTTTTGGCGGTGAGGTTTCAGGGCACTACTACTTCCGCGACCACTACTATGCCGACAACGGCTATATTCCACTACTCGCTATTTTGCAGATGCTCTCGGAAGAGGGTGTGAAGATGAGTGAGCTTGTGGGGAGTTTGGGCGAGTATCACATCTCTGGCGAAATCAACTCCGTCGTTGCCGACCCTCCCGCCGCCCTTGAACGCATTTTGGCGAAATATGCAGATGCTCAGATCGATTTGCGCGATGGCGTGACAGTTGAGTACCCGGATTGGCACTTCAATGTGCGCCCCTCTGCAAATGACCCTGTTGTACGCTTGAACCTTGAGGCGAAGTCAAACGCGCAGATGGAAGAGAAGCGCGATGAGGTTCTTGCGCTTATAAAGCAGTAGGCGAGCTAGTACTGATGAGCGGACTTGCACTCTACAGCTCTTGTTGAAGGTGATGAAAATTGAAAGGGTCTGCCCATTATGGGCAGACCCTTTTTTTACGCCGTCTGTTTAACAGAAGCACCAAGACTTTCGGGCTTGAAATCTACTCCTGTTGTGGCAGAGCTTTATGTACTCATTTTACCAGCGTGTTCACGGAAAAAGGCACCGATAGTGCGGGTACCATAACAGGGAGCGACGACATCCTGCACGAGAATTTCGGAGATAAATGTGAAGAGGTGACCGACACGCGGACAGAGTGGGCGCATCAATAGACCTGCCCCTCGCAGAACGGAAACAGGAACCCGCCGGGTTTTCAGCGTCTTACCAATAGCGGAATATGCGGCTTCTGCGATTTGCCTGCGCGTCAACGGCTCTGGCCCCCCAACGTCAAGTTCACGAGTGTTTCCCAAGAGAGCATTTACACAAAACTCGGCAAGGTCAGCGTCATGGATTGGGTTTGTACGCGCTAGCCCTCCCTGAAACTCTGGGAGAAGCCCACGCGAAGCCACAAGCAGTATCTCCTCCATTGCAGAGAAGAGACCGGTAGGGCGAATCACTCTGTAGTCCAATGAACTTGCTCGTAATGCCTCTACTACCTGCTCATGCCCTTTCACGAAGTCGAGGTGTTGTAGGTTCGGAGTGGCAAACGTCGAGACATAGCCAAAACGTGACACTCCGCTCCGCTCTGCCTCTCGAATGAGGTTGAGGTTAGCGGGGGTGTCTACTTTGCTGAAGGTGGCGTAGCCGTACTGGGGCATCGGGATAACGCTGGCTCCTATAGTGGAGAACACCATCGTCATGCCGTTGGATACGCCCCGTAACGTCGCAGGGCGAAGCGCATTCGCCACAACTCTCTCATCTGCTGATGAACAGGCGGACTCCAGCCGATTTGGGTCACGTCCTAGTGCGCGAACGAAGTGCCCTTGGTGTTTCATTGCCAGAACGACCTGCCGCCCTAATGCGCCGGTAGCCCCTGCCACAAGTACTCTTTCTGCCATTGTTAGTTAGAAGACGCGCATCTGTTGTAGTTCAGGCGCGGCTTCATCTAGGCGCTCTGCTAACTGGTTTAGGTGGCAGGTTGGTACACGCGGAAAGAGGTGATGCTCGACATGATAGAACATATGGAAGGTGAGAACGCGGCGGATAGGACCGCGCAAAGTACGTGCAATAAAGTGATTGGGTTCGCAGTCGTGGTGTACGGTCCAGACGGCGAAGAAGCCCGTAAAAGACTGACCGACCAGCATTACAATGACATGATAGAGCATGAACTTGTAGGGTAGGAAGGCTAGGACAATGCCTATCCATACAACCATGGATATCATCTCTGCGATGACCCAACGCCGCTGTTTTGGGTTCGCAATTTTGAGAGCAGTTTTGTGAATGAGGTAGGGGAAGTAGGGACCAACCAGCATGGCTTTCCATCCGCTCATTTTCGCGCACATTGCCTCTACATCCTCGTCGTCTAGACAGTGTTTGTGATGGTGCAGGTGCGTGGCATAATAACACTAAGGGCGTACAGTACCCATTCGGTTGCTTTACGCGAAATGCCCATCGCATAGTGTTGTGCGTTGTGGGAGACTCGTAAGCCTGTTAAGAAAAATACAAAGGACATCGCCATTGCGGGCAGGTAGTGGTAGTACCCAGCATTGGCGAGTAGAAGCGAGCCAGTCAACCAAGGGAAAATCAACGTTAACTCTTTGAAAATTTCAAAGCGATTGACAGGAACCAAATCACGCCACTCTACAGAGCGGACACGGGGATCGCGCATAATCTCTAGACTCATGAAAACAGTATGCTCCTTTTTTGTTCAGCGGTCTTGGATGTTATTATATACGATTCTGGCTAAGTTGTGCAACGTGTTAGCCTCCTCAACGGTGTCATTTTGTCTTGGTAACAAATATTGTTTTCGTAGCTGTTTTTGTAGGGCAATACTATCGAGTACTCCTCTAGTCTCGTGTACACCAAGTTAAGTAACTAGAGGCACTCTTTATACACAAGCTCACAGTGTCAATCCCGCCTCGCGAGCCATACGCATTAGGTGCAGACGTGCGGTTCTGCCGTCGTTAAAGCCCTATTTGGGTAGGTTTATGGGGCTACACACGGGACTGTCCACGCGGGTGTCACTACCCATGAACCAGAGCGTATCAGGACGATGTGTGATAGCATCCTCTATCTCCATCTTCCACTGGGTCGGCAGGTCTGTGGGTTCCAACCACGGCACAGCATCGAAGGTCATTACTCCGCGTGTTAGGTAGCAGACTTCAAAACCAGCCTCACGCGGCGCGTGAATACAAAAATCCATCGTCGCAAGGCGTTGGACACGGCGGTCATAGCGACTATCATAGGTGACGAGTGCGATGTCGGGTAGAGCCTCCTTCAGCATGGCTAGGTTGTGGTTTCCCATGACGACCATTGGGTCTGTCATCAGTTCGGCGAGGGTTGCAATTTGCCCTTGAAACCCTGTCTGCCTGACAACCTTTTCGATACGGTGTAACATCTCTATACGCCGAGAGGTGGTGAAGTCTCGCCAATCTGAAAAGGGGTAGGATCGTGGCTCAAGAGTGATGTTTTTAATAGTTGCGTAGTCGGGACGTCCATTCTGTTTTGCCCATTCGTTGTAGATAGGAACACGGTAGGCGGTGTCTTTATCACAGAACTCCATCTCTACAATAAGCCCATCGCTCTCCGAGCCAAACAGTTCAGTTACTTCTTGAAATAGCTCTTCGATTCGCTCTGCCAGCCCAGGGCAGTCTAAGTTGTAGTAGGCGATAGTCTTGTCTTCCGGTCCCCAACCGTGTGTGCAGGGCTGTAGGTCGAAGGCAGATGCTTCAAACTGTGTGCAGACCACCAGTAGCCATGTTTTCAGTCCTCGCTTGCGTGCGCCTTGCAGTGCCTGATGTATCAACGCATTGTCTGAGGTGATGGCGGTGCAGTTTTCATCTTGGTCGAGCCAGGACAGGCGGGATCGGTAGCCTGTCGTGAGCCATTTTACACACAGTACAAAGGAGTTGAAGCCTCCTTCCGCCATGTCGTCTAGGAGTATCTCCCAGTCATCGTGGGTATATCGTTCTAACGAACCGTTTCCAGGACAGGTGTAATCCCAAAATCCTATTTCGCGCATCGTGCCTCTTTTCTTAACTGTGAAGTACATCCATTGGTCTTGGAGTGGCTGTTCTCTTATACAATCGAACAGAAATCGTGTGCTATCCCACCGTTCTTCGTCGAAGCTTGAGTGGGGGATAACTCGAGCGGGAGGTAGATTCGATAGGTCTTTTGCTACTTAGGGACAACACGTCTATTCGAGGGGAGGGGGTATGTTTCCTCCAATGCGGCGTTAAACAGAAGTAGGATGTGCCATATATGCCTAAAAGGGATAGAGGCACACCCTACGTATTTTGGAAGGCAGTGGCTAACAATACGTAAACCGTAGGTAACCTAACCTACAGGCGAGCTATTTAGAACCCAGCAAGCCGAGCGTCCGCATCACCAAACCGCGCTAACTGCACGCCCATTTTATCCATTAAAGAGAGGTAGAGGCTACAGAGTTTACGGTTCTCATCACCCTTGTCGCGGTAGTTTAGTACCCGCCCTGTTGCCAACGCTCCACCCAAGCCTCCTAGTGTGAGAACAGGTAGAGTAGAGTTGTCGTGTACGGAGCCTGAGTACATATTGGATAGCCATAGAAGACAGGTACTATCTAGCACGCTACCCTGCCCCTCCTGCATGGCTTGTAGTTTTCCTGCAAGATATGCGAGCTGGGTGACGTAGAATTTGGTGATGCGCTGATACTCTGCCGAAGTGTCGCTGTGTGAGGCAATGTGGTGGGTGTCTCTTACGTTTAGGAACGGGTAGAAGAGACCTGAGAGATCACGGCACATCAACATAGTGGCGATACGGGTCTTGTCCGTCTGAATGGCAAGAGCCACAACATCGCACATTAACTGCATATGGGCACGGACATCTTCTGGGAGACCGTTTTCAGGGCGTTTCATCCCGACAAGAGGCTTGCCCTTATCCTTCGCTCGATTGGCTGCTTTACCCATGTCGCCGCGCATCCGCTGGGCACGCTGCTCCACATCTCGTACGCGTGCCAAGTACTCATCTAGTTTGGTGCGGTCATCTCGACTAATACGGCGGCGAAGCCCTGCCGCGTCGTCCTTAACACGGTCAAGAATACTCTCCATGCGCCTACTTCCGCTATTTTCAAACAGGCTGTCGAAAGCGAGTGAGGGATAGACTTCGGTGGGAACAGGTGAGTCTGGGCTTTGCCAAGAGATGTGCGAACTGTAAGCCATAGAGAAGTTCGATTCGTGATAACCAGTCAAAGGCTGTTCACATGCCAACACCAGACTCGGCTGTACCACGTCTTGACCGATACGCGCCGCCAAAACCTGATCTATACTGATCCCACCATGTAGCACAGCTCCTCTGGTGAGCGGCATTCCTGAAAGGATATTGCCCGTCATGCCCGGGTGAATTCCTACACCCACGGAGGGCTTGTTGAACAGACCATTGATGACGTTCAGTTTCGTCTTGAATGGCTCTAGGGGTTGCAGGCTCGAGCTAAGCTCCATTCCCGCACCTTCGCCCTTTGCCCCCCAGTTGCCGGGGCTAATTCCTGTACCCATGAACTGAACGATAAAGCGTTTGGGCGGTGTACCGGGCGTTTTTGCACCCTCTGCGGTAGCCGCTAAAGCGGGAACGGATTCGAGCCAGGGTAAGCCCATGACTACGCCAGCACCGTGTAGGAAGATGCGCCTAGAGAGTAACTCGTTAGGTCGGTTTTCTTGATTTGACAAAGTGTTTAGTCCTTCACTAAAGTAGCCGATGCGCGTCGATTGCGGAACTGTGGGCTAGCAACAATCGTGTCGACCAGAGTTCCAAATCGGTACCCCCCAGAGGCTAACCGCTGTTGCATCTGATTGAGGGTGAGGTCATCCGAAAATTGTAGGCTACGCCCTAAAGCGTAAGACAACAGTTTACGGCAAAAAGTGTCAGTAAAATCCTTCTGGCGTTTTTGGCGCACGAAATCACGTAACCCAGATACGCCGGAACGCTCTACACTACCGGGAAAGGGTGCTCTTGCATCCACAAGTTTTCCACCGAAGTCCTTGTCGCGTATCTCTCCTGTAGGACCGAAGCCTTCAAAAACCAGTCCGTAAGAGTCGAATCGGGCATGGCATCCCGCGCAGGCAGGGTTTGCTCGGTGTTTTTCGAGCGCTTGGCGGAGCGTAAGGTCTCCCATCTTGCTCTCGTCTTTTGGTAGTTCAGGGACGACAGCGGGAGGCGGTGGAATGTACTCACCTAACAGTCGGCGCACGACCCAGTAGCCGCGCTTTACCGGACTGGTGCGTAGGCTAGAGGAGTTTTTGGTAAGGAAGACCGCCATTGGGAAGAGACCACCACGTCCGTATCTGTCAGCATCCTCTACGCGTAACCACTCGTTACCGGCTGGCTTCACATCACTCATCTTGTAGTGCCGTGCAAGCGTTGCATTCACAAAGGTTCGCTTCCCATAGAGCATATCTAGTATAGAGCGATTTTGTTGGAACTCATCTATCAGGAAGTGCAGTGGCTCTTCAAACATCGCCGTGCGAAGCTCATCGTTGAAACTAGGGAATCGCTCTCGGTCTACCGCGTTATGCTCTTCAAACCGGCGGAAATCCAGCCAGTTACCGCCGAACTCAAGGGCAAGAGCGCGAATACGGGGGGACTGTAGCATCCGGCGTGCCTGTGCAATGAGTGTTTCAGGGCGATGAAGGTCACCTGCTGAGGCATGAGAGAGCAGCTCTTCGTCTGGCATACTCGACCAGAGGAAATAACTCAAGCGACTCGCAATCGCGTAGTCCGAGAGTGGTAGGACGCTGTTACTGTTAGGCGGAGCCGCAACTGTATTCGCCGCCAAGCGGGTAGTCTGCACGTCCGTAGTCATACTTGTAGACTCCAAGTCGACGCGGAACAGGAAATTCGGCGACACTAGGACTCTCGCAATAGAGTCTCGTATCGCATCTTCGTGTGTTAAGCCCTCCTTTTGCCGCAGCGACTTGTAGAACGCCAGCAGGCTAGTACGCTCCGTCTCCTTTAAGGGGCGCCGATAGGCACGTTGGGCGAAGTCTATGAGTGACTTGAGGTGTAGCGGCTCTGCGGCTTTCCGTGCTGTTTCGGTATAGCGAATAGTTTTGGATACCCATTTGAAGTGGTCTTCTATCGCTTGAAGTGCTAACGGTTCACCGCCGTTTCTACGTGCTTTTGCTAGGTAGAGGTCGGCGAGACGTTTGATTTTTACGTCTGACGTGGCATCTTTGTCTTCCGCGCGTGCAAAATTGAACTCGGAGTCGGTAATTGTAGCGGCTTCTGCGCGTTCATAAACGAAGAACTCTAGGTGCATGCGCTCCGGTACGAAGGCGACCATATCGAAATCGAGCCAGAGTCGGTTCAACTCCTCACGCCCTTTGTCGTCCAGAAGAAGCTCCATTAAGGGGGTGTCATCGCGGAAGTAGCCCATTGAGTTGTGAAGCCCTGCAGTGAGGAGCCTCCCTTTATCGCCGGGGTCGTCTACGAACATCCGCCCACGCTCGGCGATATAGAACGCATCAGGGAAGACGCTACAGAAGCGGTTAAAGGACTCCATGTAGGGTGCTTTTGCGGCTTCGTCTCGCGGTATGAAGAGATCAGCATTGATGGGGGCAGTAACAGTTCGTTCGGGCTGTTTGCGATTACGCCGTGCAGGTACTACTTCGGGCTTGGGAGTTCCCCCTGCTTGTAAAGTGCTTGGATTGAGCACACGGCGATGTGAGGCGTACTGCCTATCCTTCCAAAGAACAAAACACTGACCGCCATCCGAAAAGCCGTTAGGTACACGTAGGTTGGGAAACTTCCATGCGAGTCTCTTCCGCAATCCCAGTACCCAGTCCCGCATCGTCGCACTGCCTGTTGCAACGCCGGTAGTCCCCTTCGTATCTGGTGCTGGCAGGGCATTCCACATCTCCTGTAAGGCGGCTACGGGACCTACTTTATGGTCGGGGGCTGTAAGTGTAGTCCATATTAGCTCTAGGTAGGGCTTACTCACTTTTGCACTGATGGCGATAGACTGTAGAGTGGCGTTAGGGGTTCCGAGTGCCGCCCGATGCCGGTACTGCCAAGCGGCTTGGAAGTAGTCGGCGTAGTCTGTGGGCTGTCGCTTATAGAAGTCGACGATACGCAGAATGCAGTATTTATCTCGGTCTGTCTCAGCAAGAATTGGGTGGGATGCAAACTCAAGACCTTTGGAGGTTAGTGCCATCTGTTCTGCCACCCCTGTCGCTGCCTGTACATATTTTTTCATTAGGGCAGGGGAGAACGTGAGCGACTCACCAGAGTTGTCAAATCCCTCTTGATTGGCTGGGTCTACTGGGAATTCACGCGTGGGTCGCATATCTACGCCGGTGAGGTCGCGGATAGTGTAGTCGTACTCTGCATTACTGAGTCGGCGTGCCAACACAAGTCCGGGGTCGCCGGCACTTCGCCGCGCCTCGTACTGCCGCACTGCGCGTATCCAAGCGATAACCGCCGTGCGTTGGCTTGCAGAGGGCTGTTTACCAACAGTGGGGGGCGGCATCTGCTTGTCGGAAAGCTTTTCTAGTACGAGGAACCAGTGCGGGTAGTCTTTCGCTACCGCCTCTATGTTGGCGAAAGCGGTGAGGTCAAGTTGCCCTTGCGGCTTCTGTTTACCATGGCATGAGACACAATAACTCTGTAGGAACGGTCGAACCGTGCTAGAGAACTGCCTTTCCAACTCTTGCCGAGTCTTGTCTGAGGTAGTTGCACCCGAAGAGCCTGCCCACGCTAGTACCCCTAAAAACGCTAGGGCACTCCACGCATAGGGATTAAAGCGGAATTTACGAGACATGAATTCGTGCGACTCCTCCCAGAGTTCTATCAAAAAAGTGTACAATAAACAGGTCTAAATACACTACTCTTTTAGACAAGAGTTTCCTAGTTTGTGCCAATTTCCCGAACGGGAAAATGACTGTTTTCAGGAAACCTCTAATGACCGTTGAGGGCATAGGTAATAGGAGAGCGTGAGTAGCTACCAATGGACAAAGCCATTACTACTTCTAGTATACCTCAGCCTATCGCGCTGATGCACGTTAGCCTAGCAGATACACAGGGCGAACGCATCATAATTCGCCATTATCGCGCTACAGTGAATATTTGTATCCATATCACCTTGTATACTAAGTAGTGGCGTTTTCTTGGGCTTGTGGTTCAGGTATAACATTCTCATCTCCGGTTAGAGGTGTATT
>JAPLCR010000325.1 GCA_026392135.1 Armatimonadota bacterium | reverse complement strand
ATCTACGTTCGCGCACATCTCACAAATCGAGGGCGAGAGCGGGGAAAGCGAACTCAGAGCGGTGGAGAGGGTAGTTTGTGAGTATCAGCTCCGCTCCTGCCTCCGCCTTTTCCTGCTTGTAGTTGTTCATTCCGTACTGCAATTTCCATCTGTGTTGGTTCGCCCACGCGAAACGCGCCCGCAACTCCGGCGCGTCGTCGTAGGTTATCATCCACTGATGCCTGCACGCTTGGATGTCTTCGCCAAAGCGTTGGTGGTCGAAACCTGTATGCAGTATCCCTTTTTGCCCGTAGAGGCGCGATTGCGTCGCCGTGAGATAGGGCGGGTCTAGGAAGACGAAAACACCCTCTCCCTCCGTTTTCAGGAGGGTGCTGTAGTCCTCGTGCGTGATACGTATCCCTTCCAAAATGGGCTTGAGTTCCACAACGCGCTGTAGCGAGGAGTCGGTAAAGCGTCCCTCAAAGGCTTTTTGTGAATAGCCTCCCGAATCGACTGTACCGGAGAACGTGATGCGGTTCAAAATGAAAAAGCGAACCGCTCTATCAAAATCGGAGAGCGTGCCGCGGTTCGCCTCTCGCAACTTTGTAAAGAGAAGCCGCCCATCGGTCTCCTGCGTTTTCGTTTCGCGTATCTGCGCTACCAAGCGGTCTACGTCGTGTTGCGCCTCTTTCCAGAAGCAGAAGAGGTCAAAGTTGAGGTCGTTAATCCACACCTTTACATCGGGAAAGCGTTGGCGCATAAAGACAAAGACCGAGCCGCCGCCCGCCATCGGTTCGCGGAACTCACGGAAGGAGGGCGGCAGGTGACGGGCTATCTCGGTTAGTCCACGTGACTTCCCGCCGGGATAGCGTAGCGGGCTTTTTACGATTTTCACTGGTTTCCCCCTATCACAATCTGTAAGCCGTTCGTCTTCGCCTCTTCGTTCAGCGCCTTTAACAGATTCGGCTTCGCCCTTCTGCCATGTCGTTCTGCAAACTCCACTACTTCTTGTTCCGTGCAGGGCATTTTCAGAGTCCCTTGAACACCGCGTCCCGTCAATTTGAGGCGCGTTCGGAAAGCGACTTGCTCTCCGTTGTGGTAGAGTGTGTCCAGATTAGAGTAGAGAATCAGTTTGAAAAGACCATCTTTTATGTCGGAAAGGCTTGGCAAGAGAGATTTAGTCGCGTTTTTGGATTCTTGAAGGATGTAAGTATCTCCTTCTAACATTACCTCATCAACCGTTAAATGATAGACCCCTCCCAGATAGTTTTGAACCTCTAAAGTGGCTTTCACGCCTTCGGACAGATACTCCATTTGATGGGATACTCCGGTTTCACGCTTGGAAGCGCCCAGCGAACCGCGCAAGGAGATGTCTCGGAACTGGTCATATTCCGCTATCACTTTTTCGACATAACTCTCCTGTCTGCTCAAAGAGTGAACATTCACTTTTGTCTGTTTGGAGATGTTTTGATACGCCTCCAAAGCGTATTGATATGTGGAGACGAAGCGCGTCTCAAATAAAGTGCGATTCCAGTGCAGAGCACTCTGCTTGTAGCGTTGTATCTCCTCAATTTGCGCGTTTACAAAGGCGGAATCGAGTTTCTGATTCGTGAGGCAGTGCTTATCACGGCGATTCGGGCGCGTGTTCTTGTCGGCGGAAGAGTAGTAGGCAAGCACGACGTAGATATTCAGCAGGTTCATCCATGAGAAGGTAGAGTACTGCACTCTATCAAGGTCGCCATCCGCTCCTTCGTCCTTAATCACAGGGATAATCGTGATACGGTGCGGACAATTATAGGTGTTATAGAGACGCTCAAAAGGGTAACTTCGTGTGCGTTTCGGCGATATCCATCTAGAAAAGCCTGTTTGCCCATTTGGGCAGATGAGTAAGCCGCTTGAACTTGCTTCGTATATATTGAAAGCCTCCGCCTGATAAACGGGTAGTTCATGAGAGAGGCAGACGGAATAACGCACATCACGCACAAAACCTTGAAAATGCAACATAGCGCGTTTCTCCTAGTGGACTATCTTATTTTCGCGATACCACTGTGCGGCGAACTGCTCATTCCAGGATTCTTCTAGATTCGGGGTGTAGCGATAGTAGACGCGATGTTTACAGATGGAATCCGCCGCCCGCCGCTCTTTGAGGCGATTGTCGATGATACCCACGTTGTTAGGGTCTATCTCAATAGCCACGCAGTTGCGCCCCAACTGGTCAGCGACAACGGCGGTTGTTCCCGTACCCGAACAAGGGTCTAGCGTCCAGTCGCCGGGCTTTGTGGAGGAGAGAAGAATACGACGCAGGAGGGCGATAGGGGCTTGTTGCTTGTGGAGACGCGCTCCCTCTTTGTCGCGTAGCGCCTCATCGCCCGCAAGATACCCCGAAGTCATTTCGCGAATATCGTCCCAACAGTCTGTGACGAATATCCCGTTTTCACGCGGGATTTTATGATTTGGGGGCTTTGGCGGGTCGATACGAAGCCGATGGAAGTGGCGAGCGGGCTTGCCTTTTGTTGCGAACGTGATAATCTGAAACTGCTTCCCAAAACGGCGCTGTCCCGGAACCGCAGACGTTTTCTTGAGCCAGATAATAAGGTTTTGGAAGACCCAGCCTGTCTCTCTGAGGGTATGTAACGTCGCTTCGGCGTTTTTCTCGCGTTGCATGAAGTAGATTGCGCCGCCGGGAGTCGTGTTTTCATAAGTAGCCTGACAAATAGCGTGCATCCACTTCCAGTACTCTTCTTCCGGCAGGTCGTCTTCAACACAAGCGTACTCTTTCCCCTGATTAAATGGGGGGTCGAGAAACGTTAAATCTACGGTGATACCGCTCTCTTTCAAACGCTCAATGCGCTCTAAGCAGTCGCCTTGCCAAAGGTGTATCATTGCGCCTCCTCTTTTACATCGCACATCTCAATAAACTCGGTTTCGGTAAGGACCACCACGCCCAGCTGTTGCGCCTTCGCTAATTTGCTACCTGCGCTCTCCCCCGCCACTACGTAGGAGGTCTGTTTGCTTACGCTACCGCTTGCGCGTCCGCCCCGCGCCTTCACCATCGCCTCCGCCTCTTCGCGTTTGAGTTGGAGGAGGGTTCCTGTAAAGACAAACGTTTTCTTTGCGAAGGCGGCGGAGACGGGCGCGGTTTCTGTAGATGCAGGACGAACCCCTGCGCTCTCAAGTCTATCGAGTAGATTTTGATTGCGAGACTCTGCAAAGTAGGCGAACGTACTCTCGGCTGTGGTTTTGCCAATCTCAAAGATACCGCTCAACTCCTCAACCGTCGCCATCCGCAACTTAGCGAGGTTCCCAAAGTGGTTGGCAAGCACCTCCGCGCCGTGTTCTCCGATATGGCGGATACCCAGTCCGAAGATAAGCCGCGAGAGGGGGCGAGTTTTGCTACTACCAATGTTCGCGATAATTTTTGCGGCGAGTTTTTCGCCCATGCGTTCTATGGGGAGTAGTTGGTCTAGTTCTAGCGTGTAGAGGTCGGCGGGGTCTTTTACAAGCCCCGTCGCTATTAGTTGCTCTACCTGCTTCTCGCCCAAGCCCTCAATATCCATAGCGTTGCGCGATACGAAATGCTCTATCTGCGCCTGCACTTTACTTGGGCGCCCGCTCTGCGATAACCACCTCCACGACTTCGGGAATGACCTCTCCCGCCCGCTGTATAACCACCGTATCCCCAACGCGCACATCTTTTCGGCGTATCTCGTCCTCGTTGTGCAGGGTAGCCCGCGACACCACGACTCCCGCCACCGCGACAGGGGTAAGGTGCGCGACAGGGGTTAATGCGCCCGTTCTGCCCACTTGAACCTCTATTTTTTCTACTTTCGTGCGTACCTGTAGGGCGGGGTACTTATAGGCGATAGCCCAGCGCGGGGAGCGGCTGACCTGCCCCAGTTCGCGTTGCAGGGCGAAGGAGTTCACCTTGACCACCACGCCGTCAATGTCGTAGTTCAGCCTCTCCTTTTTCGTGCGCCAACTCTCGCAAAACGCTAGTGCGTAAGCCCCAATGCTTGTAGGTCTGTAGGAGGTCATACTGCGACTCAAAACTCCACCCTTCGCACGCGCCGAGCGTGTAGAGGCAGATGTCGAGTTTACGGGATGCGGTGATGCTGGGGTCTTTTTGGCGAAGGCTTCCTGCGGTGGCGTTGCGAGGGTTTGCGAAGGTTTTACCGCCCTTCTCTTCCATCTCTGAGTTGATACGCGCAAACTCGCTGTGCGTCATAAAGACCTCGCCCCGTATCTCAATCAGCGACGGAATATCGGAGGTGGCTGGCTCCTCCTCTGCGTCAAACAGGCTGAGGGCGGCTTGCGGTTTGGTGGGTGCTTCCGTTTTGGGGGCGATAGGGCGCAGTTGCAGAGGGAGGGCGGCGATAGTGCGTAGGTTGTGGGTCACATCCTCGCCCGATTCGCCATTGCCGCGAGTACCGCCTCTGATTAGTCGCCCGCTCTCGTAGGCGAGCGAAATAGAGGAGCCATCTATCTTGAGTTCGCAGACATACTCTATCGCGAAATCTTCTCCCGCCCCAACCTGTCGTCGCAATTTCGCCTCCCACTCTCGCAACTCCTCTTCGCTGAAAGCGTTGTCGAGGGAGAGCATAGGGGTTCGGTGGGCGATAGGGTCGAATGTGGTGACAACGTTCGCGCCGACGCGCTGAGTGGGGGAGTCGGCGGTGACGAGTTCGGGGTGACTCGCCTCCAACTCCTTCAGTTCGCGTAGGAGGCTGTCGTAACTGCTATCGGAGAGCGTGGGCGCGTCTAATGCGAAGTAGGCGTAGTTCGCCGCGTCTATCTGTTGGCGCAGGGAATCGATACGGGCTTGAACGGTTTCAGGAACAGCGGAACTCATTGTGTTGTGGTTAAAACCTCCGTGAAATCACTATCTAACAAGAATGACCGGACACGCCACTGTCCCTTTCGCCTCTTCCGAAACCAGCGTAGGAGTGGTGTAGGAGTTGTCTATCGCGGTGCAGAAGCCGACATCCTCCCCGAAGCCAATATCGCCGAGGTGTTGGGCGTGCTTGCCCTCCATCCAGCCCCGTAGAAGGTTGGGTTCGCCCTGCCAGAGCCGCCGCGCCGCGATTGCAGAGTCGGCTAGGCTAGGCATATCCCATGTCGTCCCCAGCGCGACGAGAGCCTCCACATACAGTCCCGCAACCGTCGCGTCTTCTAGTGTAAACACGCCATTCGTTCCTGAGCAGACGATAACAATGTCCGCCGCTTCCGCTTTCGCGGTCTCCCACGCCTCTTGCGCTACGGCGTTACGATTCAGCGCGGAGCCGAGATAGACGCGCTTTGCATTAGCGACGGCGGCGGTGGCTTTCGTGCCGTTCGAGGTGGAGAGAACGACGGAGCGTCCGCTAAAATCGAGGCGCGAAAACTCGGTAGGAGAGTTGCCGTAGTCGAAGCCCTCTGCGCGAACGCCGTTCGTCTCGCCGCAGAGAGCGTAGCCGTTCGCCCGTGCAAAACTCTCCGCAAGCGCGTGGGAAGGCGCAACGTAGACGCAGGGGCATTTGCGCTCAAAGAGAGTTGCGATAACGGTGGTGGCGCGTAGCGCGTCAATCACGATGCAGACGGCGTTGGAAACCTCTCCTGCAAGTTCGGGAAGGAAGGCGACTCGAATCTCTGTTTGAACTGTCATTTTACTTTCACTTTCGTAAATTCCTGACCTATAACGTTTAACACGGCGACCTCCCCCTCTTTGTTGAGTTCAAACTGCGCTACTTCGGTCACTCTGGGGTGCGCCTCTATTTCGGCAAGGAACGTATCAAAATGCAGATGCTCCAGCGGAAGGTTGAGCCAACTCCACTGTAGCGCAAGAGCGCCGTTCACGAGTGTAATGTGCGCCGCGCCGTAAGCCTTGTTCTCGTAAGCGCCCGTGTAGGCAGTGAGTTTGCGGGAGGGCTTGGTCTCCTTGTGGCTCTTATCTCTACGCTCCTGCCGCTCTTTCTGTTCCTTCGCGATAGCCTCCTCCTGCTGTGCGATAGTTTTTGCGTTCCAGTCCTCTGGCTCCGCGCCAAGCGCCATGTCGAGCAGACTGTTTCGCACCGATTCCACAAGCGCGGAGGGGCTGAGGTTGACGAGAATGGCGAAGCCTATTTTCAGGTGAGGGATGAGAACGGCATGAGAGCGGAAACCGTCCAACGCGCCCCCGTGTGAACAGACGGTATGCCCCCGATAGGCGTAGACAGCCCAGCCTAGTCCGTAGGCTCCGAGTGTAACTGGGGAGATGCCGTTGGGGACGGCGGGGGTTACGATTTGGGGTGTGCGCGTTTCGAGCAGTTTTTCGGGAGAAATCAGTGTTTTACCCTCAAAAACGCCCTCATTTATCTGAAAGCGGAGCCATTTACTGAGGTCTCTCACCCCAGCGTTGATAGAGCCGCCGGGGGCGCAGTTGTCGAGGTTTCGCCAAGGCACGGCTTGGGTTATTCCGTCTTCGCCCTTGTGGTGGGGCGTGGCGTAGTCGGGCGATTTTACTGCGTCGTGCGTGCTGAAGTTCGCGCCCGTCATGCCAAGCGGCTCAAAAATGCGCTTGCGAACTACGTCCTCCCAACTGCTTTCGTCGGCGTTTCCTACTGCGACTCCCGCCGTTGCGTACATGATATTGTTGTACTCGTAGGTGGAGCGGAAAGAGGTGTTTGGCTTCACCAACCCGATACGCCGAATAGCCTCCTCTCGCGTGTTAGCGGAGCCGTACCAGAGCATATCGTTTCTGCTCATGCCTGTGCGGTGAGTCACGAGGTCGCGAAGAGTCACATTGGCATTGGCGAGGGGGTCGGAGAGGCGAAAGTAGTCTACATATTTGCAAACGGGGTCGTCCCAAGCCATTTTGCCCTCGTCTACCATCATCGCGATAGTCGTGCAGGTGAAGGCTTTTGTGGTGGAGGCTATCGCGAAAAGGGTGTCTGGCGTTACTGGGTCGGGCTTCCCCAACTCTTTGACACCCGCGCATCCCATATAGAGAACTTCGTCCCCTTGGGCTACTACGAGTGCCGCGCCGGGAGCGCCCCACGCTTCCACCGAACGCTTGAGTAGTGCGTCCATCTCTGTAACGTCCATATCTCGCCTCCCATGATGTTATATGCTTTTCTGTTTCGACAGGGAGGGCGGGAATCCTGCTTTTGTTGGTATGGAGTACGCGAGAAGAGGCGATGATGCAAGGTATCCTACATTGAAATAACTACTCAGCCCTCACCCTGCCCTGCGGGCATCCCTCTCCCGATTCGGGAGAAGGACTTGTCTGCAAGGTGATTCTACTGTTCTCAATGAGATAAGCGTGAGTAGTTACCATTGGAAATACGATAACTACTTTCGATTTTATGCGTCTCTATTGGAACTCTCACCTTCAAGGAGCCTTCTCTCATGCGGATTCTTATTTTGGGCGGAACGGTATTTCTGGGGCGACACCTCGTACACGCGGCGCAAGAGCGCGGGCATACACTGACTCTCTTCAATCGGGGTCAACGTAATCCCGACCTGTTTCCGGAGCTGGAACGCCTAACGGGGGATAGAGACGGCGGATTAGATATTCTTGATGGGCGTGAATGGGACGCGGTTATCGACACCTGCGGCTACTTCCCCCGCGTTGTGCGTCAGTCCGCCGAAAAACTCGCGAACTCCGTCCGTCGCTACGTCTTCATATCAAGCATCTCGGCTTATGCCCATTTTCGAGAGCCGTACACCGCTGAAAACGCGCCGATTGCGACAACGAACGAGCCTGACGCGACTAAGGTCACAGGCGAGAACTATGGCGGGTTGAAGGCTCTTTGCGAGCAAGCGGTAGAGGAGAACCTTCCGGGACGCGCTCTCATTATTCGCCCCGGCTACATCGTGGGGCACTACGACCCTAGCGACCGCTTTACGCACTGGGTTTTTCGGGCGCGAACTGGAGGCGATATTCTCGTCCCCGGCGATGCTAATATGCAAGTAGAGTATATTGATGTTCGCGACCTCGCGGAGTGGACGATTCGACTGGTTGAGCAGGAGGAGACGGGCATTTTTAACGCCTGCGGACCTCTAAACCCGCTTACTTTGGGAACGCTTCTGGAAACCTGTCAGGCAGTCTCCCCGCTTCCTTCGCGTTTACGTTATGTCGCGCCTGAGTTTATGAAAGCGCAAGATGTCTCGCCGGATTCGCTGAATATCTGGTGGATAGGGGAGGAGGATGCCGACTTCAAATATATCTCGTATATGGACTGTAGGAAGGCTCAGGCGAGCGGGCTGACCTATCGTCCGTTGGAAGAGACTGTGAGGGACACGATGGAGTGGGATGCCTCTCGCCCCGAAGGCTCGGAGCGTCGATTTGGCATACCGCGAGAGCGCGAAGAGGAGTTGTTGAGGTTGTGGGACGCACCCTCACCCCCGTCCCCCATATGCGCTAACTTAACGGTGCACCAGTAGAATTTAGTCTGCTTGATACAGGGGAAGTCTGAATGGCTTTGAGATTAGGGTATTCTGAAGCAAGCCGAAAAATAAGTAGACATTAGAATACTTTCTCTGCTAAGTTAGCGCATATGCCCCCGTCCCCTCTCCCAATTCTGGGCGAGGGGTGACTAAGGCGGTAGGTGGTTTTGCTGATTGAAACGCCCGCTGTCCTGCTTACGCCCCCTATCCAACCTTTCCCCTGTTCGACACGGGAGAAAGAAGACATGAACTCTGTTCACCGCGCCTAGACATGAAAACACTGTTTTCAGCAGACGAGTATGCGTTGATTTCTGGTGTTTACACATCAGGGAGTAGGTTGCGCGATGTTGTAACGCTGGTCTTATTAATAATATAGTGGCACGAAAACTCCTCTCCTTTGCGAAGGAGAGGCGGGGTGAGGTTAAGCCCGAAACGTAATACGAAAACCTTCCGGCGGAACGCCTACCGCGAGGCAGAGGGCGTGAATATCTTGAAGGAACTCTTGACCAGAGCGGTCACCATCCATGTAGACGGTTTTACCTTGAACAGAAATAGTCTTGAACTTTGTTCTTACGCCCTCTTGTTTATGTTTAGGCTCACAGTTCAAAAACCAACGTGTACGCCGACGTGACTCGAAAGGAATAGGGAGGGGGTGAGGTTGTTGGAGGAGCCAAAGAACTGCCTGTTGTGCGAATCCTACCCACGAACTTACTGCGACCTGTGTTCAATCCGGTAGGTGAAGCGCACTAGGTTTTTCAGAATAACCCTCTATCGGAACATTCTGCATATCTTGGAGGTTCAGAGTTCTGTCTCCATTAACTATGCTAAATATAGGTGGAGGCGTTCGTTTCTCAATACTAACAGATGGCACTTCTCTACTTTGCGGTGAAGGCGAAAATATCTCGCTAAACCACCTCGTAACCATCTCCGCTTTGATACCCTTAAACTCCTCAATCTCGCTCAATTCGAGGGTTATAGACTGAATAAGGTCACTCTCCACATCGTTTAACAGACCGGGCAGAGTAGAGTGTAGCAAGGCTAGAAGTTCCGCCTGTCGCTCTCTGGCGCGTCGGGCTACCGCCTCACCCTCCGCTTGCTGTTGACGCTCAAGAGCCTCTCGCTTCTTCTGTTCACTCACCTTCTCTACATATCGCTCAAGCCCTCCAGAGAGAACTTCCGTCTTGGAGAGGGCAGTCAGAAAAGTTGTGAGCGCCCCTGTATCCAGTAGAGTGACGGAGGTAATCAACTTATCGGCGATTAGCCCTAGAACCGTGTTATCGTAGAGCCGCCATGTCTGCCCGTTCGTCAAAACAACAAACCGCTTCCCATTGTGATTCGCATAGTTAAGAGCCTGGTGCGCGTGGCTATCTTCCAGAGACACGTTCCACGCCTTCGCCTCAAGATACCACGTCGCAGGGGTACTCGATAACAAGGTGTAGTCAGGAAATTTGCCGCCATTATCCGCCATACGCGACTCTATATCGCGCCTAGCATAGCCCGCCGCCCACAGAAGCGGCAGGATAATCCATTCGCAGGTATTGGATTCGTTTTTGGGCGGGTCGGCTATGCAGGATTGCGCTTCGGCAATCTCTTCCTCTAGTGTCATTGGGTAACTCTCTTGGCTTTGGGATGTTCCTATGAAGTTCAAGAAGTAGGCGACAAATTCCTGCCATGCCTCCCTCTAAGGTGTGTAACAAAGTAAAGCAGGTTTTCTGCCTGTTTAGTTTACCTGAACGTAAATTCGGGCTTCCACATAACCTCACCCAACCTCTCCTTCGCAAAGGAGAGGAGCCTTCCTGCCGTGAAGGCACGATAGAGACCCGTTTTACTGGTGTTGTTGAGAGGTGATTATCCCGAAATCACGTTTGCTTGAAAATATTCCACACCCCCTCATCTTATATCTCCCTTCCAATGCGCCCGCCCTGATAGGTCGCCTGTTCCACCGTCTGCGGTGTGTTCGCGTCTCCGATGACGTAGAGTTCAGGGACTCTACCGCGCAGTTGGCGGGCGATTTCGTTCACGGAGGAGGAGCCTACCGTCGCGACAATGCCCTCTATCCCCTCAAAGGTTCGCTCTTCGGCGGTCTGCACAGAGCGGACTCGCACGGTTCCCGCGCCGTCCCAACCCGCCAACTCGTACCCCGGAGTGAACTGTACGCCCCGTTCGGAGAGTTGCGACACCATCTCATCCAGTAACATCCCCTCTGTCGTCGGGCATATTGAGCCGAGTGAGGTGACAAAAGTGACACTAATCCCCTTTGAAGAGAGGTAGTCTGCGGCGACGAGAGGACGGTTGAAGCCCTCCCTATCGAAAATCAGAACGCTTTTGAGGTTGTCCGCTCTGCCCTGTATGACCTCGTGTACAGTAAACGCGGGTTCTCCGCCCTGAACGGCAAGGCGATTTGGGGTCGAACCCGTCGCCACAATAACCACGTCCGGGTTGAGAGCGAGAACGTTTTCCGAAGTCGCCTCCATGTTGAGTTGAACCTCGAAAAGCCCCTTGTTCGCCTGTCTTGTGTAGAACTCAGCGATACGTAACCAGTTCTTTCGCAGAGGCGAACTCGCGCCTACAAGTATCTGCCCTCCGATTGCGTCGCCCCGCTCTAAGACCGTCACACTATGCCCACGCCCTGCGGCTGTAAGAGCCGCCTCCATCCCTGCGGGTCCCGCGCCGATAATGACAACGCGCTTTGGCTTATCAGCGGGAATGAGGTTCGCCCATGCCTTTTCACGGCTCGTTATCGGGTTGTAGATACAGGTCATCAGGTGCATTTTGCCATGACAACTTTGCAGACAGCGCGTGCAGTAGCGAATATCTTCAAGGCGGTTTTCGTAGAGTTTGCGCGTGAAATGAGGGTCGCAGATGTGGGTTTTCGTCATACAGACCACATCTACTATATTCTGCGCGAGAACACTCTCCGCCATCTCAGGAGTCGCGATTCGCCCTGCGTGCATAAGCGTTAAGTTGGTTTTGGCGCGTACTTCGCTCACCTTAGATAGCCACTCTCCTTCGGGGCGCGGCATGGGACCATGATGAAAACGCCCATCCCCGCCCGTTAGGTTCACATAGTCCACTACTCCCAACGCTTCCAACCGCTGAATAGCCTCAATATACCCCTCCGTGTTCATGCCGCGCTGTTCCATGTCATCCACTTTGAGGCGCACGCCTAGCGGAAGCGAATCGCCGATAGCCTGCCGCATTGCGGTGAGCGTTTCGATAAGGAAGCGCAACCGGTTCTCAAGAGAGCCGCCGTACTCGTCTGTGCGGGTGTTCCACATCGGGTTGAGCATCTGCGCGTGTAGAAACGACTCGTGCGAGTGGAGTTCCACGCCGTCTGCGCCGCCCTCCGCCGCTCGTCGCGCCGCCTGTCGAAACGACTCTATCAGACTTTGTAGGTCTTCCTGTGTAAGAACGCGCCTATCGTGTGAACGGTAGGAGGGCTGTGTCGAACCGATGGAGGGTGCAGAGGCGATGATAGGAACGCCGGGCAGAGGGCGGAATCCGGGATGGCACAGTTGCGCGAAGACCTTTGCGCCGTGCCTGTGTCCGCGCTCTACGCACATCTGATAACGGGGGATAATGTCGTCGGAGACGCTCTCCATCCAGCCGGATCCGGGTTCAGGAGAGGTCGCGCCGATAACAAACAGACCCACGCCGTTCTTACACCGCTCCTCAATGTAGTCGGCGAACTCTGCGCTCGGCAGTCCCTTATCTACCCACCACCCCGCAAAGTGCCCGCTTATCGCGATACGGTTGCGGAGTTCTACCCCCTTGAGCGTGTACGGCGTGAAGATATGGGGGAAACGTTCGATACTGGTTCGAGAATCGTCAAGCATGGTAGGGCTTTCTCTGGCAGAATAGGTCGAGGGGCATCCCCTCTTGATAAGTAGGCATCCCTTCCGGCAGGGCGTAGTCGTAGGTCTCATCGTCCAGTGAGTATGGATTCGCTTTGCGGAGGCTCAGGGCGTACTGATACATCAAGCAACGCTCTGCAAGGACTTGCGGCGAAAACCAGCGGTATTTATCGTTCCAACTGAGCGAGCGATTGTCGAAGTAGACGACGCGGCGCAGTTCTCCGCTATGGTTTATCGTACTACCATGCAGAACCTTAACGTGGTGCAGAAGAGCATCTCCCGGCTCCAACTCGGCGGGAACCGCGCCCGGCAAATCAAAATCTGCCTGACCGCGCTTCACCCACTCCATGGCTTTGTCGTGCTCCCACTTATGACTACCCGGAACCGCCCACACGCAACTGTTCGCTATAGTCGAGTAGTCGGGATAGATGTCTATATTGAAGACGCGCTCATCGCCTGTTACGGAGTTATCGTCCCTGTGCCAAGGGACGCTAGAGCCGTTACCAGGTAGCTTGAAAACCAGTGCCTCATAGCATGGAATGAAGTCCGCGCCTACCATTCGGGTCAGAAGGTCGCCAATAAATGGATGGGCAAGTAGGCGCAGGGAGAAGTCGTTGGGGTTGGCGTGAAGATAGGTAAGGTAGTAAGGAATCCCTTCGGGGCCCCGGCTACACCACTTGTCCGCGTCGCCTCCCGCCTGTATCTCATCTATCAGGCGTTGGGACTCCCGTTGGAAGTTCGCCAACTCTTCGGCGTGGAGAACGCCCTTCACTATCACAAAGCCGTTTTCGTCGAAAAAGGCTATCTCATCGTCGGTAATTTTTCTCATTTTGTGTTGTCCTTTGGTTATATGGAGTTATGGTTAGCAGTTCGCGATGAGGAGGAGAATTTCCTGCGAAGAGGTAAAGTTGTGGTACGATATAGGGAGAAGAAGGAGAAGTAATGTTATGCGATTTGACCCAGAGGCTCACCCTCACCGCCGCCACAATCCTCTTACCGATGCGTGGGCACTCGTCTCCCCCCATAGAAACCAACGCCCTTGGCAAGGACAACGCGAAGTCACCGGGGGCGAAAACCACCCCTCCTACGACACGCACTGCTATCTCTGTCCTACCAACACTCGCGCCAATGGAGAGAGCAACCCGCCCTATACAGGTACGTTTGTTTTCACGAATGACTATGCCGCACTCTTATCCACCAGTCCAGGAGGCGAAAGCGCAGAGCAGGGGTTTCTACACGCGGAGCCTGTTCAAGGAGAGTGTCGAGTTATCTGCTTCTCACCGCGCCACGACCTCACCCTGCCCGAAATGGAGGTAGAGCAACTCACAAAGGTGGTAGATGTGTGGGCAGAGCAGGTACGTGAACTAGGTACGCAGAATCGTTGGGTACAGGTTTTCGAGAACAAGGGGGCAGTGATGGGATGCTCAAACCCTCACCCGCATGGGCAGGCTTGGGCAAGTAACTTTCTACCGGAGCTGCCCTTCCGTGAGGAGGAGTGTCAGCGCAGATATACGGAAAAGCGCGATTCCGTTCTGCTTTGCGACTATCTGATACAAGAGAGGGAGCGTCAGGAGCGAATAGTAGAGGAGAACGCACACTGGGTGATGCTCGTTCCATACTGGGCTATCTGGCCCTTCGAGTATCTGCTTTTGCCAAAGCGTCATGTACTGCGTCTGCCCGACCTCTCTTCAGAGGAGAGAGTAAGCCTTGCAGAGATACTCAAGCGTAGCCTTATTCGCTACGACAACCTATTCGAAACCAGTTTCCCCTACTCAATGGGATGGCACGGCGCACCGACAGACGAGGGCAACTACGCACATTGGCAACTGCACGCGCACTTCTACCCGCCGTTGCTCCGCTCCGCAAGCGTGCGTAAATTCATGGTAGGTTATGAGATGTTGGCAGAATCCCAACGCGATCTTACCCCAGAACTCGCCGCAAAACGCCTGCAAGAGGTATCGGCAGTACACTACAAGGCGTGGTAAGTGGCTATTAATGCGGTACCATTCACGGCAGTTGCACTGGAGAGAATCTGTCTCCCGGCACAAGCCGTAGCCCCCTTGCCCAGTCCCCTGCCGACATACGCTTCCCGTTTTCGGGCTGCACCTCTGTCAGCAAGACCGCCTTGCTATCCCCCCCAGCAACCAGCACCCCTGCGGGGCTTTTGCTGATAGCGAGGAGAGTACCCACCTCACGCTCTTCTACAGAGGTCTCCGTCTCCAACGCCATCCATACCTTCACGCGCCTGCCGTTTATCTCTGCAAACGCACCCGGTTTGGGATTTACTCCGCGTACCCGCGCTGAAATCAGATGAGCGGATTCTTCCCATTGAATAGCCCCATCCTAAAGTTCCAGCATGGCGGCATAGGTGGAGAGGGAACCCAGTTGTGGGGTACGTGAAAGAGACCTCTGTACAAGCCCCTCAATGGTTTTCAAAAGCAGGCTAGCACCCATTTCTGACAGCTTTTGTGCAAGGGTTCCTGATGTGTCATCTGGCGCAATGGGGAGCGATTCCATTAAGAGAGTATCGCCCGTGTCCAACGTTGCATCCATCCATATTGTGGTTACACCCGTCTCCGATTCCCCCGCGATGAGGGCACGCTGAATGGGAGCCGCTCCACGATACTTCGGCAAAAGAGAGCCATGCACATTGATAGGCGCGATACGTGGGAGGTCTAGAAGGCTCTGCGGAACTATCTGCCCAAACGCCGCTACCGCCAACACATCGGGGGCAAGTGCAAACATCTTCCGTTGAAACGACTCGGCACGAACCCGACGCGGTTGCAGAACCGTTAACCCCAACTCTTCCGCACACTGCTTTACGGGAGAGGGAACCAGGATCTGCTTACGCCCCTGCGGTTTGTCTGGTTGCGTAACAACAGCGACAACTTCATGTCCCGCTGAGAGTAGCGCACGAAGCGAAGGGACGGCGAACTCCGCCGTCCCCATAAACACAGTTCTCTGTGAGGGAATACTCACTTACCGCGCCTCCTCCGGCGTGTAGAACGGCGCGATTTCAGCTCTTCCTCCCCCTCGTCGTCGTCCTCATCCTCGTCCAGGCTTGACCAATCCAGTGTCTCAGGGATTACCTTATCAAAAAAAAGCACCCCGTCTAAATGGTCATACTCGTGTTGGATAACACGGGCTTCCAGTTCGCTTGCTTTACGCGTAAACGGTCGCCCCCGCTCATCAAACGCTTTCAAACGCAGTTCGTTGGCGCGTGGCACATCGCCCAAAAGTCCGGGAATGGAAAGACAGCCCTCAACGCCTATCTGCTCGCCTTTCATCCCCAAAATCTGTGGGTTGATAGCAACCTGCACCCCCTCCCCCAAATCGTAAACAAAGAGGCGTTGTGAAATGCCTACTTGCGGCGCGGCAAGCCCTAGCCCACGTGCCTTGTGAAGCACATCTATCATAAACGCTACGATTTTGCGTGTATCAGCACCTATCTTTGTTATAGGCGGAGCAACTTGGCGCAGAATGGGATCTCCCAGCTTCACGATTTCAGGAATGGCAAACCACGCCTCATGGTATTCGGGTGGGGGGAGAATCTTCTCGTCGGAAATATCCTCTTTATTCATATAACAAAAACTTTCTTAGCGAATTAGGTATTGAAGAGTTATTATACCATGTTCTAAAAGAGTCTTTTGGAGGTGTACAAGGGTTAAGTTCCCTACCTTTCTA
>JAPLCR010000418.1 GCA_026392135.1 Armatimonadota bacterium | reverse complement strand
CCAGAGATGCGGTAGGGTGACTTGCCAACACACTCTTCAGATGGGGTATACTGTGCCAACACTCCAAATAGAGACCTGCAATTTTGCGCTGATATTATCCTTATGAGTAACTACGAAGAGACACCTACTGAGCCTACGAACGAGAGCCTGCGGCACCTCGAGTCCTTTTGGCACGTCAGTCTACCGGAAACATTCCGTATTTTCTATACCCACCTGCAAAGCCCAATATTGGGTAATTGTGAGTTTTACCCGATACGCATGATTGTACAAGGGGCAGGGCGTATCTTTGGAATGTTGCCTCAGTTTTTGCCTTTTGGGCGTGCGATAGGTGACGGGGGGCTTTATGGTTTCTATGTTACCCCTGAGATAGCACTGGGTAGGCTCCCTGTTGCCTACTTGGAAGAGGACGATATGTACCTACGTCCAGTTGCTTCCAGTTTTGAGACCTTTCTTGCCCACTGTATCACGGTAGGGCGTTATGAGGTTGAAGAGGAGTGGGCTGAAGATAGCGATGACTGGCAAGAGGCAGAGGAGCGAGACACTCTCATAGAGTTGTTTTCTCTACCTGAAACGCTTCTCACACTGGAGGCACCCCGCAATAACACTGAACTCAATGAACGCCTCCTCTCTTTCGACCCACATAACAGCGCAAGCCTCTGTTATTTAGGTTGTAATCAGCGTTCGTTAGGTCATGTCGAACGTGCTCTCGACCTTTTTCACCGGGCAAGTGAAGTCGCTCCTTGGTTTGGAGACATACCCTATCTTATTGCTGATGTTTTTCGAGAGCGCGAACAGCCTTTACGCGCCATCCCTTACTACTGGTCTGTAGTGCAACACGCTTTGCCCCTCTGCACCCACACTATTAACTGGAATCTTGGCGAAGACCATCCTGAAGCGGACGTTTACCCTCCGAGATAAAGAAGCATCCCTTGTGGCAGGTTGTTGCTCACGAAGACCCTTATGACCCTAATGTTCGGGAGGCTTTGGGCGACGCTTTTTATGCCCAAAACGACTTAGGTAGTGCAGAGTGCGAGTACCTAAGCGCACACTCACTCTGTCATACCGAGCGTAGCCGTCAGCCTATTCGTATCTATGAGGCTTTGGCGCAACTTTACGAGCGACGCGGTTATACCCGTGACCTGCATCTCGTCAATTTTGATCAGCAGCTACCGCGCACCTTGCTGTAAGGGACTCTCTCTAGTTAAAATCTTCCAAAACCTCTAGGGAAAGGGAGACTATCGCCCAACGGAGTCGTCTTCCGCCCTAGTAACCTCTAGGGAAAGGGAGACTATCGCCCAACGGAGTCGTCTTCCGCCCTAGTCACTCCTCGCCCAGAATTGGGAGAGGGGACGGGGGTGAGGGCTTCTGGTTTTCAACTGGAAGACTTATTCCAGAGTAAGTCCCTAACTCTTTGAGTAGTAGATTTGTGGGCGGGGGTAGGGATGAGTAGCTATAGTGGTAAACGAAGAAGAGGAGAAGAGGATGCTGAGATGTACTGATGGGAAAGCCGTTCTACTCGTTGTTTGGCTAACTGCCTTTGAGGCTTATAGTGTCGCGAGAGGCGGCTGCGTACCTCCTAGCCCCAAACCTGCTAAGCCGGCACAACGCACGGGCACGGAGCCTCTGATACCTGCTAAGTTGGGCAAGGGGAGCCATAGCGCGAAGGCGGGCTTGGATCTTGTGGAGATTCCAGCGGGCTGGTTTATTATGGGGTCACCTAAAAGGGTTGGAGAAGCGAATGAGCACCCACAGCATAACATCTTTCTAGGCACCTTTCGGATGGCACGTACTGAGGTGACGGTAGCTCAGTTTCGCCGTTACTGTAAGGCGACGCGGTACAGTTATGATTGGGACTTAGCAGAGAGAAAGCCTACTTGGGGCTACATTGATGCCTATCCGATGGTGAACGTGACGTGGGATGAGGCACTAGGGTACTGTCGATGGGCAGGAGGAGACCTACCTACAGAGGCGGAGTGGGAGAAGGCGGCTCGCGGTACAGATGGGAGACTCTTTCCTTGGGGAGACGTTTGGAATGGTAATAACTGTGTGCATAATGCCCGACACCCAGAGCCAGTGGGGAGTAAACCTTTGGATAGTAGCCCTTATGGAGTGTTGGATATGGCAGGTAATGTGATGGAGTGGTGTAAGGATTACTACGATATTACCTACTATAGCCGCTCTCCTAAACGAAATCCTCAAGGGGGTAGCAAGGGCGATAAAGCGGTAATGAGGGGGGGGTGTTGGCTTTACAACTATCCCGCTGGTATCCGTTGTGCTACTCGGATGACGAACTACCCTAGTAGCAAGACAAACCTTACTAGAGGGTTCCGCGTTGTATTTCGGTAGGAGCCTTTCACTGCTTATACTCTGTTGCTACTCATACCCTCGTACTGGTACATTGGGATATAAGGTTAGCGTTTTGCTTGAGTGGTGATTTAGAAAATGGGCATTGTTGGGTATATAAGAAACGCTGGAATCTACTTGAATGAGCCAGTGGTTCAACGCTTTTCGCTGTGATTTTGCTACAGACCCCCCTTTTGAAGGAGTGTGGAAATGGTTGAGATATTAGAAGAGAGTGGACAACTCGTTATACGCATCGCGCAAAATGAGTATGCACGTTATCACTTTGCACCGAATCGCCCCAAGCCCTACCTCTTCCCCCTCCGCGCCCCTAATGGGCTATCTCTACTTGCCGATTCACCTACCGATCATCGCCATCATCACGGCATTTGGCTGGGGCATGGGCGCGTCAATGACACGGATTTTTGGGCAGAGCGGCACAACACGGGCAGGATTGTGCATCGTGAGTTCACCTCCTGCGAGAGTGGAGAGGAGAGCGGGAGCTTTACTGAGGTTTGCGACTGGCAAGCCGCCTCTGGTGAAAGAGTTTTAACCGACACGCGCACCTTCACTTTTTATGACACGCCTGCGGAAGCGCGTATTTTTGACATTGAAATCGTTCTTTCTGCACCCGATGATCGCACTATTACGCTCAATCAGACGAATGAGGCGGGGCTACCCCATATCCGAGTCGCGGAGAGCCTTTCGCCCAAAGGGGGGGGCATAATGGTCAATCAGGAGGGCAAGCGCAACGAGCGTCAAACCTACCGTCAAAAGTCGTCTTGGGTAGACTGTTCCGGTAAACTGGGGCGTATCGTCTGTGGACTGGCAATTTTTGACCACCCTGATAACCCGGACTACCCTACTTACTGGTTTACCCGCGATTATGGACCTCTTTCGCCTAACTATGGCTTCTTCTATGCCGACCCTATCGAAATTACACCTGAACACCCACTAAGGTTACGCTATCGCTTTTATACGCACACAGGTGATTCTGTGGAGGGGAAAGTGCAGGAGGCATTTGAGGTTTACACGAAAGGGGCGGATTCTTCTTTTTTGGCATCTAAAGCATGAATCTAAAAGGGAGCGTAACTACTCAGGCTTATCTCATGGAGAACAGCAGGATCACCTCCCTGTACAAGTCCTTCTCCCGAATCGGGAGAGGGATGCCCGCAGGGCAGGGTGAGGGCTGAGTAGTTACAAGGGAGCGATTATGACATCTAATTCTCCTGCCCCTGCAAAGTGGCACCAACAGCTTCTCATATCGCTCTATTTTAGCTGTCTTTTTGTGGGTGTCGGGATGCACACTCCCTCAGGGCTTTTTTCACTCCCCATCCAGTCTTACCTTAAAAACAGCCTCCATCTCGGTTCACAAAGCGTCTCCCTTTTCGGTCTGATAACGGCGATACCTCTCTATCTCAGTTTCGTTCTGGGGCTTATCCGCGATACATGGCAACCGCGCCGTATGGGTGACAGAGGCTATCTTTTGATAGGTGGTCTTGGCTTGACAGCGACGTATATGGGAATGGCGTTACTGCCTCCTACATGGAGTACTCTTCTTGTAGGCACTCTACTCATTGCTCTTTTCTATCTGATAGTCTCTACTGCCTCCAGTGCCCTAACCACTCTTGTAGGGCAACAGAGGCTGATGACAGGTCGGCTCAGTGCACTTGCTAATTTTGTGGGTGCGGTTCCCGTTATTATTAGTTTTTTAGTGGGGGGCACTCTTGCGGGAACGGGGTCGCTACGCAGTGTCTTCATGCTTATGGCACTCATCTCTGCCTCGTTATGGCTTCAAGCCTTTTGGCGTTCCAGTGTGATATTCGTATCTAGCTCTGCTCCATTACAAAAAGAGAGGGTGCGTCTGGATATACGTCTTCTTTTTCAGCATCGCGCTGCTCTGCTTGCTGCCCTAATATGGATTTTGTGGAACTTTGCCCCCGGTGCAAACACTGCTACCTACTACTACTTAACTAATACCATCAAATTAACCGACGCGCAGTATGGGCAGTATCAGGCTATTTTTACGATTGCCTTTTGCCCTATCTATGCTCTCTACGGTCTGTTATATCGCCGCTACTCACTTCGTCAACTTCTCTTTTGGGGTACGATTATCGGATTTCCTCAACTCGTTCCCTTGCTATTTATCCATACTCCTGCTTCTGCTATGATCGTCGCGGCTCTTATGGGGGTGATGGGAGGAGTTGCTACTGCTGCCTACTACGACCTGCTCATTCGTGCCTGCCCCAAAGGATTGGAAGGGACGTTAATGACGATAGCAGGGGCAGGATTTTGGGTTTTTGGCAAGTGGGGAGACCTGCTCGGCTCTTGGCTTTACGATCATTGGAAATATCTGCCCTGTGTTGCGGTAACTACAGTGTTATATGCCTCTATATTACTTGTACTCGCCTTTATTCCTCATACTATTACGGAGGACACCGAAGAGCAGAGTACGCATAGAGCGGAGGAGTATGCAGGAGTGTAGGAGGCTACCGTCGCCCTATAGATTTGAGATAGGCGATGAGCTGAGCAGGGTGGTCGGATTGAAGCCCTTGAAAACCGAGTTCTAGGGCTTTCCCCCACTGTTCAGGGCTCTCATTGGGGTTCTGAATATCGGGCCAGACCTCTACTCCCCACTCTTTTGCCGCCTCCACCATGACACGAGTGTATCCGTCCGCGCCTCCGTCTAGCATCTCAACAGGCTGCCTCTTCCACCACGCTTTAAGGGTTTTGGGGGTTTTCGCCTCTTCAGGCGGACTAACCATTATTGGCATACGCGGGCACTCTTCCCGCCATCGCTTCCAGTCGTCGCCATAGGTGTAGACGAGTGCAGACTTCTCCATCTTGTACTTTTTTAGTAGCCCCCACACCTGCTTTGGGGCAACCGCTTTGCAGTCAAGATAAAAATAGAGTCTCCCTTTCGCCGCTTGAAGTAACTCTTCAAAGGTAGGAGGTGTTTCGGGTAAGCGATTGGGGAAACGCCTATCTACAATCTGAAGTCTTTGGAACTCTTCTAGCGTCATGTCGGCGACTTTACCCTTGCCACTGGTCATGCGGTCTACTGTTGAGTCGTGCATAATCACAATATGCCCATCTTTCGTAGTACGCAGGTCGGTTTCCATGTAGTCAGCTCCCTCTTGTATGGTGTTACGGAGAGCAGATACTGTATTTTCGGGGGCTTGGGTATGGTCTCCGCGATGGGCAATTACCACAAATCGGTGTCTCTTTTTGGGGTAGGGAGCGGGTTTCCAGATGTCTGTTTGGGGGGTAATGAGGAGTAACCCCATTGCCATGATAAGTATCTCTTTCAAAATGTGCCTCCTCTTTTGAATGCGGGTTGCGCGAATCTCACCCAAAAAGGGTTGCGAAAGGCTTGTAGGGCGGGGTGTTCCAAGCCGAAGGCCTCCGCTTTTGTGGCTTCGTCTACTGTTATTCCCACTAACGTGCCTATGCTAGAGAGAATCTACCACAATCCCGACTTTTTGGAGATAAACAAAATATTTGTTTCTTTTTGTTTATCGAAGGCTTATTTATACACGATAAAGAGTTTGTGTCGCATGGAAAATCAACTGGTATTACGATTTGCCAGAATTCATGCCATAATATGAGGGTAATACCTCAGTTTTGCTAATCTGTGAAAGGAGGAACATGGTGAAAATGATACTTTCTATCACCCCCCTCAACGCTCAAAAGAATAATGGCTCCTGTTCACCGAGAGGCTTTTTGACCCTCCTTTAAGTCCCCTTTTGTTTCGGTCAAAAAACGCGCTCTCTAACAACTAGGCTTCTCAGAACCTTTCCGCGCACTGCACGCGCACCAACTTGGTCAAGGAACGGCTTGCTCAGATGCTCACTGGTGAACAGTGTTCTCTGTGGAACTTCGTCTTGTCTTGTTTTATGTAGGAGAAGCAACCTAAAATGCACTCGTTGTTGGAAAGGGCGCAAGTGGGCGAACCTCTTGCCCAATCTCTTTTAATTGACTCCCTAAAAACCCGAATAGAGAAAATGGCGGCGTATTTTGGTCGTCGTTGTGGTGTGGATGCGGATGACCTCGTTCAAGAGGCTTGGATTGCTGTTCTCGAAATGTTGCCCCGTCTCGATATGAGCGTGGGTAGTCCAGAACAACATCTATTGAAACGCGCCCGCTGGCGTATTTTGGATACAATTCGTTTCCAACGCCGCCGTCAACACCTCGCTTTGTCCGATTTACAGCTGGAAAACACCATACATATCGACCCTCAAAGCAGTATAGATATTGCACGCCTCCTAGAGGATTTGACGGTCATACAGCAGAAAATTCTGCGTGCCCTTATGGAAGGGTATACGTGGCGTGAAGTTGCGGACATCGTTGGATGCACCTCCGCGAATGTGGCTTACCATGTTCGGAGGATTCGGGAAGTCTATGTGAGGTTGGAATATGGAGAGTAGTCGCTCTCACTCTGCGTCCTCAATCAAACTGAAACCCCTCTTCTGGTCAACCCAGAAGGGGGTTTTTGATTTTGCACTTTGCTGAAAACATACCTCTCTTTGAGAGAGGTATGTAGGGTAAGGGAGGGGGGAAGTATCTCCATAATACCGCAAGAATCTACCTTGGCGCTCGCTGCCATCCTGCGGCGATGGCTTCCTCCTCAGTCTGAAAATAACGTTCACCTGGTCGATTTATAAGGGTTATATCGTAATCTCTCATGCCCGGTACATGGTAAAGTTTTTCGCCTGTATTGTAAGAGATGTTACCCTTAATGGGACCAGAACCTATCTCTGAACTGGACGTAAGCTCCTCTATATTGCCGTGTTCAGGCTCTTCTACTACTGAGGGCGGCTTTTCCGTTTCTAAATACGGTTTTTCCGTGATGAAATGGGGGTGTTGTAGAGGCTGTTTTTTGCGCTTTAGGCGTGGAAGGTTGGGTTAGTGCGTCGTTTTGAAATTGAGGTGCTTTATTGTAAGTGGGCGTTTCCGTGCGACTTTGGGGGCGAAAGTACATAGAAACGCTACCCAATGCTACTATTAGCAGCATCATCCACGCTGGAAACCCAGCATTCCGAGGCTGCCGGTTCGCAGTGTAGCGGGGCGTAGGAGCGGAAGGAAGTAGGGACAGCCCTTGTATGAAGGCATTCGTTGCACGAATGCGCCCATCGGCTTGTGTTTCAATACCAAAGAGAAGCGTGTCACCTATTTGGGGTCGTCTGCTAGCGTTACGAATGGCATGAATATGCAAAAAAATACGCGAACCACCATCATCGGGCGCAATAAAGCCAAAACCACGGTCATCATCCCACCGAACAAGAGTTCCTTTTAGTTGTGCTGGTTGCATAAGGGTCTCTCCTCTTTTTGTAGTTTTCGCAACAAGTGACAGACCTCCGTCTTAGTGACTTAATGGGTACCGTATCGTGAGGCGGAATAGTGTTTCCAACGGGTAGTTCTACTACAACCCTCCTCATCCCTGCTTACGCCCACTCTATCCTCTTCCAAACAAGAGCGGTGCAAGCCGTAGGCGTGTGACTACCCATGCGAATCCGATAGGTAGAAGTATCGCGCACAGGCTATAGGATGCGAAGGCAACTACCAGAGTAAACAGTGTTGTACCCTGATATGCCCCCTTGAGCCATAGAAGAATGAGCGGGTGCAGGAGATATATCTGCATGGAGTTCTTGCCGAAATAGAGCAGTAGGTGAAAGTCTACACTCTCACTCAAACGCTCGGAACCCCATAGAAGAAGGAACGCCATACTCGTTGCGTAGACCCACGCTCCTACCTGATAGTAGAAGGTGTTCACAGGGAGGTGACGCATATCTCTCAGTGAGAGGGTGAGAAACAGCGTTCCGCCGAGTACCGCCAACGCAATCGCGCTAGGATAGCCCTTGTCCAAAACCTCTTGAATACGCCTCTCTTGGCTTCCTAACCACATCCCCAAGGAGATAGCAGGAGTGTACCAGAAGATGACGCTTCCAATGAGAGGAACTCCATGAAAGACAAATCGGTTTGTGAGGTAGATAACGAGTGTGAGCGAAACGGTACCGATTGCGGCTTGCCAAAATGGAGGACGTTTGCGCCATATCGGGAGGCAGAGTGGAATCAGAATGTAGAGTTGGACTATAAGAAACAGAAAATAGAGGTGGAAATATCCCTTCCCTATCAGAACGCGCCCTAGCACGAACCAGAAGTCGTTGCGCTTTGTCGGAATGAGGCACGTATAGAAGATATTCCATATAAGATAGGGCGGTAGTGTCTGTACAACGCGTGTGCGGATATATTTCGCTCGGTCGAACGACTTTAAGCCGCTACGGGTCAGGAGAAACGCTGTCAGTAAGAGGAAGGCGGGAACTGCGAACTGCAACAGGATACCCGTGCCAGCAATGACCTGCCATTTCAGACTGCCTACCGTCAGTTTTGAAGGCAACGCCCCCATAACGTGAATACCTACAACGGCAAGTATGGCGACCCCACGATAGAGGTCAATATAGCGCAGTCGTCCACTCTGTTGGGGGACGGTAGGAGTTGAGGTCTCATTCAATCTACTTCAATACCTCTTATCATTCTAGATACTGACAGCAAAACCCTGTTCTGTTCTGTCTGTTGGGTATCCCTCTGTGGTAAGTATACGCCTGTCGTTAGCGAAGTGTCAAGAACAGACGCTCCTATTGCCCAACCTCCGCTCAAGAATAGGGTGAATCAGGGTACAATACCGTTATCTAGAAAAGCCTCATGAACGCAGGGGCGGTTTCCTATTTGAGTACTTTTTGAGCGGGGCGTACTCCACATTGAAAGTTAAAACAGGTTGAGTAGCTATCCCTAGGGTCGGTTTACGGTAAAGCCTTTGAGTTGTCATAACCTCAAATTACTGTACCGTAAAGACTGCTCTTATCCCGAACTTATGCAAAATAAAAAGAGGAGGGTTGCCATTCATGGGAATTATGGACGGTAAGTCCGTTCTGGTAACGGGAGTTCGTAATGAGCGTAGCATCGCATGGCACGCTGCGCTTTCACTTCATCGAGAGGGAGCCAATGTCATCTTCTCGGTCTTCTCGGAGCGCGAGCAGGCAGGCGTGACGCGCCTACTGGAAGGGGCGGGCTTCTCCGCGCCTATCTTCCTGTGCGACGCTACTGACGAGGCGCAGGTCGAGAATCTATTTGAAAAGGTAGGCGAAGTTTCTGATGGCAAACTCGCGGGAGTTCTGCACTCAATGGCTTTTGCGAACAAGGCGGAACTTGAAGGCGAGTATATCGCCACCTCGAAAGAAGGCTTTTCCATTGCACACGTTAGTAGCTCCTTTACACTGGTCACTCTAGCGAAGGGGGCACGGGAGCTGATGAGGGCAGGGGGCGGCGGAAGCATCGTGGCTCTCACCTATCTGGGGGCGGAGCGCGTCGTGCCGAACTATAACATTATGGGCGTGGCGAAAGCAAGCCTCGAAGCGAGTGCCCGCTATCTGTCCGCAGACTTAGGTGCAGACAACATCCGTGTAAACTCTGTCTCTGCGGGTCCCATCCGTACTCTCGCCGCCCGTGCTATCTCTGGCTTGGACGCTATGATAAAAGAGGTTGCTGTGCGTAGCCCTCTCAAGCGAGAAACCACTCCCGCAGAGGTAGGCGACACCGTTCTATTTCTTTTGAGCGACTGGGCGCGTGGGATTACAGGCGAAACCATCTATGTAGACTGTGGTTATCACATCATGGGATACTGATTTTTGACGACCTTACCTCCCTCTTTAACGTTGATTCACCCTGTTTTTCGTACAAGAGGGAACCTTTCGCTACTCCTATCGTCAGAGTGATTAACCCTCTGTTAGGGATAGAAACGGCTGGAAATTGGAGAACCACAATATGCACAAGATACTGCGCCCATTTGGGCTTTTATGCGCTTTTGCGGGCATGGCTACTCTTGCTAAGCCTGCTTCCGCACAGGACTGGACACAGTGGCGCGGACCCTCTCGCTCTGCCACCATCGAGAGCTTTACGGCTATGCCGGGGTGGAAGCCGAAGCTTACCAAAGGATGGAGCGTAGAGGTAGGGGAGGGGCACGCTTCGCCGCTTATTGTGGGAGACCGAGTCTATACCCACTCGCGCAAAGGTGATAGTGAGGTAGTACAGTGCCTTCGGCTGGCTACGGGGGCACCCGTGTGGACAGACTCATACGCGGTAGCTTACGAACCCGTTCCTGCCGCCAAAGGACATGGTAAGGGACCCAAATCTACACCTGTCTACGCGAACGGCTTGCTCGTGACGTTCAGCATTCATGGTGCGCTCACCTGTTATAATGCGTCAACAGGCAAACTCCTCTGGCGCAAAGATTTTGTGGGGCAGTTCCCCTCTACCTACCCCGAATTCGGAACCGCGATGTCTCCTGTTGTGGATAGAGACCTAGTCATTGCCCACGTCGGCGGGAAAGAGGGCGGTGCGTTGATAGCCTACGAAATGAAGACAGGTAAGGAGCGTTGGAAGTGGACGGAGGATGGACCCTCCTACGCCTCCCCGCTAGTAGCGTTTTTCGACAATTTTCGCACTGTCGTCACCCAAACCCAACACTTCTGCGTCGGCATCTCGGCAGACGACGGAAAACTCCTCTGGAAAATACCCTTTACTACGCTCTACGAGCAGAACTCAGTCAGCCCCGTAGTCATTGGCGGGACGGTTCTCTTCGGAGGAATAGGAACCCCGACTTTCCTTGCGAAACCTCATAAAGAGGGGGGAGACTGGAAAGTGGATAGAGTGTGGGAGACCCGCGACATCATTTTCTACATGAACACGCCCGTACTAAGCGGGAACCTCTTGTACGGAATGTCGCAAAAACGTAGCGGACAGATGGTCAGTGTTGATCCCGACACGGGCAAAATTCTCTGGTCGGATACGGGACGCTTCGGGGAAAACGCAGTAGTACTTGCAGGGGGAGGTTATATTTTCTCCTTCTCGACGAAGGGCGTACTCTATATCTACCGTAAAGTGGGCAATAAACTGCTAGAGATTTTTCAACAACAGGTCGCCGACACAGAGGTATGGGCTACACCCGCCTTCGCAACGCGCCGAATGCTACTCAAAGATAAGGACAGTCTGACCCTCTGGACGATTGAGTAGAGGGAGTAGCTCTTTCTCTTTACGGATACCCCCTCTCCTGAAATTAGGAGAGGGGGTATTTATCGTTTCAGACTACAAATATAGCCCCGACCCGCTCCTCCAACGACGCTCTTATCGCTTCCAACCCCCCGCTGATTTCACCCTCCGTCAGTGTTCCTTGCCCAGAGCGGAAGGTGAAAGAGAGCGTCAGGCTCTTCACTCCGTCTGGAAGCGGACTGCCCTGATAGACATCCGCAAGACGATACCCCGCTAAGTTTGGCGCGTTCGCCGCTGCTATTGCCTTCTCTACCTCTGCGTAAGTCACGGTTGCCTCAAGGCGAGGCGCAAGGTCTCGAACAGCAGTGGGGCAGCGTGAAGCCGACTGATAACGCTCTTCAATCTCTGCGCTAGCCCGTAATGCCCCTAGAGGAACCTCGAAGAGATAGACTCGATGGCGCAGTTCTAACTGTGATACAAGGCGTGGGTGCAACTCACCAATAACCCCAACGGGATAGTCTTCGCCAAGTGTGATGAGCGCGGTTCGCCCCGGATGGAACTGGGGGTAGTCGCTCTCATGCACGCCAAGGACTTCTATGACAGCATTCGAGATATGTAGCCTCTCTAACAGCCGCTCCAAAACCCCTCGTATCGCGCCAAAGTCAGCGATGAGAGGAGACCTCTCTTTCTGCCATCCTGCCTCTTCTATTTCGCCCATGAGCAGTCCTGCAATAGATAGGAACTCAACAGGAGTGTGCATCTCCGCGATAATCTCATTCTGCCAGACTCGCCCTACTTCAAACAGTGCCAGCGAATGTTGTGCGGCGCGGGTTGCATTGCGTTGCGCCACCTGAATAAGACCTGGCAGATGGCTACGGCGTAGCCCCCCAATCTCGGAAGAGAGGGCGTTTCGGACGGGAACACGGCGTGGGTCTTCTGCGGAGAAGTCAAGTAGAGACGAAGGTGTGAGGCTATGGGTTACTACCTCTTGCATACCGCAGGAGGCGAGCAGATCTCTTATCCGCGCTATGAACTGCCCCTCTTCGCTGTCGCCCCCTTTGGTTGTTGCACCAATGGGGAGAGTTTCGGGGATGTTCTCGTATCCGTAAATACGCCCCACCTCCTCCACCAAATCCTCCTCCATCGTGAGGTCAGGGCGAAAGCCCGGTATCATCACGCGCAAAGCACCGTTCTCTCGATTCGCATAAAGCCCGATACGCCGTAGACAGTCTTGCGCTTCGTCAATCGTAATGTCGGGAATGCCAAGAAGGTCTATAGTGCGCTGAATCCGCAGTGTAACCTCTTTGGGGGCGGGCGGGTTTGGGTAGACATCTACGATACCATTCACTGCTTTAGGCTGCCCCATTCCCTCTAGCAGTTCGCAGGCTCTGTCCACCGCTCGGCGCACGCCGTCAGGGTCGACCACGCGCTCAAAGCGATAAGAGGCTTCCGTTCGCATTCCTACAGCACGGGCAGTTCGGCGAATGGAGAGCGGGTTGAAGTGTGCCGATTCGAGGAGTAGATTTACGGTTGTTTCCGTCACTTCACTCTCTGCCCCTCCCATTACACCTGCGATAGCTACTGCCCTCTCCGCATCCGCAATAACAAGCATATTCGGATTCAGCTCACGCTCCACTCCATCTAATGTGGTAAGCCTCTCTCCTTCGTAGGCGCGGCGCACAACGACACGCTCTTCTGCGAGGGTATCTAAATCGAAGGCGTGAAGCGGTTGCCCTAGTTCGAGCATGACATAGTTGGTCACATCTACGAGGTTATTGATGGGGCGTTGCCCTGCCGCCTCTAACCGCTTCTGCATCCAGAGCGGTGAGGGCTCTATCCGAATATTTCGTACAATTCGTGCCGCGTAGCGTGGGCAGAGGTCGGGGTCTAGTATCGTGACCGAAGTGTTTTTCGCAACCTCTCCGCCCCGTTCAGAAGGAGGAGGGGTAGGAGTTTTCAGAGGAGTATCAAACAGTCCAGCGATTTCACGCGCTATTCCTACCAGTGAAAGGCAGTCGCCTCGGTTTGGTGTGATGTAGACATCAAGCACTGTACCAGTCGCCGATTCTTCAATCCCCTCAACCTCCAATCCGCCCATTGTCAGGCGGTTTGCAATCTCCTGCGTGTCCGCCGGAACATCCACATACTCTTTTATCCACTCTATAGGAACAAGCATCGTTATCTCCTCCGATTAGAACTGACGCAAGAAGCGGACATCGCTCTCAAGGTAGAGGCGTAGGTCATCTACGCCAGTGCGAATCATGTGAACCCGCTCAATCCCTAAGCCAAAGGCAAACCCGCTGTACTTTTCGGGGTTTATGCCATGTTCGCGTAGGATATTGGGATGAATAAGCCCTGCACCTCCCAGTTCGAGCCAGCGTCCACGCCACATAATAGAGTAGTCTACGCCCGGTTCAACAAAAGGGAAGAAATCAGGGCGGAAGCGCACCAGCGTCTCTTGCCCAAACATCGCCCGCGCAAAAGTCCCAAGCGTTCCCTTCAAGTCTGCCATAGAGGCTTTCTCGTCTACCATAAAGACATCTACCTGATGAAAGGTGTGGTGATGGGTTGCATCTATCGCCTCATAGCGGAAGCAGCGCCCGATAGTCGCACAGCGGAAGGGGGGGCGGCGGTTCGCCATTACACGCCCCTGTAGTGCTGTGGTCTGCGTGCGGAGGAGCAGATTGTCGGTCACGAAGAACGAGTTTTGTTCGTCCATTGCAGGATGGTCTTCGGGGTAGTTCAGTTTTCCGAAGTTGTACTGGTACTCCTCTAGCTCGGGACCATCTACAAACTCGTAACCCATCCCTGAAAGAACCTGTTTGACGCTGTTTGCCGTCTGTGTAAGGGGGTGTAGCCTCCCGGCACGTTGGAGCCTACCTGGTAGGGTTACGTCAATAGTTTCGCTTTCGAGGCGCGTATGAAGCTCCTTTTCGAGGAGTGTAGTTTTACGGGTCTCAATCTGTGTAGTGAGCAGGGAGACTGCCTCGTTGATTCGCGCTCCAAAGGCAGGGCGCTCCTCTTTTGAGAGAGTGCCAATAGTGCGCCGTAGTTCGTTTAGCCCTTTATTGCGCCCAAGATATTTTGTTTCAACCGTTTCTAGGTCGGAAGTACTGGCTGTTGTTTCAATCTCAGCGCGGGCAGAAGTCAGCATTTCCGTAATGATGTCGGACACGTTTTCCTCCCGTTATCGTCAGGAATCAAGGCTTTAAGACGCAAGAACGCCCTTCCTGAATCGCACCCCGAAGTCGGGAGAGCGTGGAAGGGCGTTCTATGTGAGTACAGGTTGAAAACCGAGTGACGGTTTCGTTAAAAGGCAGGCTCTCCGCGATTAGGCAGTCAACGCGCTCGCCGCTTGCGCGACGAGCTGTTTAAACGTATCTGGGTCGCTGAAAGCCATCTCTGCCATCACTTTACGGTCAAGCGTGATGCCTGCTTTGGTGAGACCTTCGATAAATCTGCCATATTGGAGACCGTTTTGGCGGCACGCCGCGTTGATACGCGTAATCCAGAGTGCTCG
>JAPLCR010000681.1:4161-4926 GCA_026392135.1 Armatimonadota bacterium | reverse complement strand
AACCTCTAGGGAAAGGGAGACTATCGCCCAACGGAGTCGTCTTCCGCCCTAGTCACTCCTCGCCCAGAATTGGGAGAGGGGACGGGGGTGAGGGCTTCTGGTTTTCAACTGGAAGACTTATTCCAGAGTAAGTCCCTTATCGAATAGCGGGGGCATGGTTTCAACGCAAGTCCTCCGCGACTTCTGTACGGGCGAAGCGCACTGAATCACCGGTATAGCGGCTTGCGATTAAAGCGCCATCCCTGAGCGTCGTACGTACAAGGGAGAGCGCGTTGATGTCCGCATCATCGGGACGCGCTTCCAGTAGCGCGTCTATGAACTCAAGGCTGTGCGTCGTCAGTATAACCTGTATATTGCGCTTTATCGCCGCCCATATCACTTTCGCGGTGAGGTGCATGGTATGGTAGTGCTGATGAACTTCCGGCTCTTCTATGAGAACGGTTCCGCCCGCGCAGGTGACGAGTTCCAAAGTCAAACGCACTAATCGTGTATTCCATCTCCCGATGCCGCTAGAGGGGCGCTTCTGTCAGGAAAACCTATATGAAGAAGGGGCTTGTCGCCTTCGGCAAGCATTATCAACTCTGTATTAGGAATGACTTGCTCTAATATCTCGTTCGCATACTTGTGCGCTCCCAGACTCCGCGCCGTCATATAGAGTTGATGGAGAGGGTGATACGAGTCTGCTTGTGGTTCGAGCAGAGTAATTGAGGAGACACCCTCTAATGGTTTGAAGAAAGATTGTGAAGTGTGATAAGGGAGGATACC
>JAPLCR010000681.1:2910-4149 GCA_026392135.1 Armatimonadota bacterium | reverse complement strand
GGAGGATACCGTTACTGCCTCCGTATCCAGTGCCATCTCCATACCCGCTTCCATCTCCACTTCCGCCTCCATATCCGGTTCCGTCTCCGCGTCCATCCCCGTCGCTATTTCTGCTAGAAGCGCGAAGCGAGATTTCAGTTCTCATTTGCGTGATAACATTCGTTCGGTTTGACTGAGCGAAGAGTAGCATCTCGTTCTTTGGGATTAGTGTAGTAACGGGGCGGTCTAAGACATCATTTGTGAAAAGACGAATTTTTGTTTCGCCTTCAAAACCTCGTTTCCACATTATCCAAGGGATTCCGTTCGGTAAGCCTATCCTTCTCTTGAGTACGTAGCATATCGCGTCATACGGGCTACCATTCGCACCAATATACAGCGCCTCCAACACCGTACTCTTTCCTGAGCCATTTCCGCCGACAAGCACAGTCAGGGGAGTCAGGTTGTTTAACTCCCCCTCCTTTATGCCCCGTAGTCGTTCAATTTTTACGCTTGTAATCATACTAAATTTACCTTGCAGGCTCTCTCGCTAACCAGATTCGCCTATCAGCCGCCTGACCACTTTTCTTTACAAGTCCTTCTCCCAAACTTGGGAGAGGGATGCCCGAAGGGCAGGTTGAGGGCGGAGAGGGGACGGGGGTGAGGGCTAAGAGCCGTAGTGTACGTGTCGCTCGGAGAACTTCATAGCGATGAGCGTTAGCCCCAAAATTATCAGGAACATTATCCAGCCCATCGCGCAGGCGTAGCCCATCTTGTGGTAGATAAAGGCGTTATCGAACAGGTACATCGTGTAGAAGTAGGTCGAACGCGCCGGCGCGCCCCCCGGAAACATGACGTAGGGGACGGTGAAAATCTGTAGTGTCCCAATGATTCCCATGATAATATTGAACAGAATGACGGGCGAAATCATGGGGAGGGTGACGTGGCGGGTTTTTGCCCAGCCGCCCGCGCCGTCCAAGTCTGCCGCCTCGTAGAGCTGTTGCGGCACGTCTTGCAAGCCCGCAAGGTAGATGACCATCGCGTTGCCTACGCCCCACATACTCATCAGGATAAGCGCGGGCTTCGACCAGAGGGTGTCGCTCAACCAGTTCGGCGGGGACGCTATGCCGATGCCCTTGAGGAAGACGTTCAAGACTCCGTACTCGCCGTTGAATATCCAGAGCCACAGCACCGCCAACGAGACCATCGGCACAAGCGACGGAATAAAGAAGATAGTGCGGTAGAAGGTCATGCCCTTGACTT
>JAPLCR010000681.1:0-2853 GCA_026392135.1 Armatimonadota bacterium | reverse complement strand
CGCTCAAGGGCAGGGCGAATACCGCGTAGATGAGCGTGTTCTTGAGGGCTATCCAGAACACCTCGTCGCGCCAAAGGTTGACGTAGTTGTCCGCGCCGAGAAATATCGGAGGGCGCAGTACAGAGTAGTCGCAGAAACTATAGTAGATGGAGGCGATGAGCGGGTAGAGCAGAAACACGCTAAACCCTATGAACCAAGGCGATGCAAAGAGCATTGCGGTTCGCGCTTCCTGATTGCTATTCTTCTTCAAAAGTAGTTCACCTCATAAATGTTGCAGTTAGTTGGTAGGCGTATCCGCTATCTCATTGCGGAGTTTCAGCACCTTCAAGTAGGAGTCCAGTTTCGGTTGTATACGCTCCTGCACCTTATTCAGCGCCTCTCTGGGAGTCGCTTTCATCAGTATGATGCTTTCAAACGCGCTATTCAACTCCGCGAGATATTCGGGCCAGATGCCAATAGCAGGCGTGACAAAGTTGTTATTGCCTTTCGGCAGGTTTGCAAAGAGTTTGATGAAGGGGTTTGGGTGCTTCTTCACGAACTCGTCGCTCATCTTCGCGAGAGGCGACTGTTTGCGTTGCCCCAGACAGAGGAGTTCCATGCCCTTTTGCGATTCGAGAAACTTGATGAACTCGAACGCCTCATTGGGGTGTTTCGCGCCACGCGGTATCACGATAACATCTTCATCCACTATCGTCCAGTTCGCTAGGTCTGGGCGGTCTTTGGGGTGGGGAAAGGGAACGGCGCTCCACTGTAATTTCGGTGTGTACTGGTCAATAAAGTTGTACATCCACACGCCTTGAAGCTCCATCGCCACCTTTTCAGAGAGGAAAGCGTTTTGGGGCGAAGCGAACGTTCCGAAGCCGCTACGGAAGGTCTGTACGTCTCGATTGCCGTACTTTTTCGAGAAACTCTGCACCCACTCAAAGGCGCGAACGTTCTCCTCGCTGTTCGCCGTGATTTTGGTCTTACCATCCCATAGGCGACCTCCGAACATATAACCCCAAACCCAGTTCCACCAGCCCGGCTCCGCAGGTAGAAACCCTGCGACATTGATATGTCCTGATGGGTCTTTCACGACCAGCTTGTCCGACATCTCTGATAACTCTTCGAGGGTCTGCGGCGGCTTATCGGGGTCAATCCCCGCCTTCGCGAGTAGCGTTCTATTGTAGTGTAACGCTGTGGAGGCGGGCGCGGTTGGCAACGAGTAGACGTGACCATGAATTACGCCAATGTCGTAGTAGGCGCGAATGTAGTTTTCTGGTCGTATGCCCGCCTCCGCACAGTAGTCGTCTAGCGGCGTGATAGCCTTCGCATTAGCGTACTGCGGTACATTGGGGCCATACAGACCTGCTAAGTCAGGCGGATTGCCTCCGGCGATGGCGAGTAGCGTCTTGTTTTCGATGCCGCTTACCGTGAGTAGCTTGACGTGAACTCTATTTTGTGAACGGTTGAACTCGTCCACAACGGCGGCGATAGCGTCGCCTTCAAAGTTCGTCCACTTCTCCCAGTAGACAACCTCTATGGGACCTGGATTGGTAACAGGGCGCGTTACGTACTCGCTGAGTCCAAATATGCAGAGTACGAGGACGGCGAGTATGGGAAGCGTGTAGTTTCGTTCTGACATGGCGAGCGGCTCCTACGGCGTAAAGTCTATTTCGGGAGTCACCCGTTCACAAAATCCCGCCATCAGTTTCGCGGTGTTCTCAATATCGTCCAACGACATCACTTCGCAGGGTGTGTGCATATAGCGTAGAGGGACGGATATAACTCCCGTCGCCATGCCAGCGCGGTTGAGCTGCATGGCATTGCCGTCCGTTCCCGTTCCGGCGGGAGCCGCCTCTACCTGATAGGGAATGCTCTCCTCTTTGGCAGTCTGCACAAGAAGCGAGAAGACTTTTGGGTTGATGTTCGCGCCACGCTTGATAACGGGACCCGCGCCGAGTTTCAGGTCGCCGACTTTCTTTTTATCTGCGCCGGGAAAGTCCATCGCATGACCCACATCTACTGCGAGCCCGACAAGCGGATTTATGCCGTAGGAGGCGGTTCGCGCTCCCCGCAAGCCTATCTCCTCCTGCACTGTCGCGACTCCGTACACACCGCTCTGTAGCACCTTGCCTGTGAGTAGGCGCAAAGCCTCCGCCACAACAAAACAGCCCATCTTGTTATCGAAACTACGCGCAGTAGCGCGGTCTCCTTGCAGGCGTTGGAGGTCTTGCGCGTAGGTTACGCAGTCGCCAATCTGTACGAGTTCCTGTGCCTCTTTTTTGCCTGTTACGCCGATGTCTATCCAGAGGTCGTTGGTGTTGGGAACCTTGTTGCGCTCGTCGGTCTCTAAGAGGTGAATGGCTTTTCGCCCAAGAACACCGAGTATGGGACCCAATTCGGTGTGGACGAAGACCCGCTGACCTACGGCGACGATGCTATCGTGACCGCCTATCTGCCCGAAATAGAGGAAGCCGTCGTCAGAGATGTAGCGAATAATAAAGCCGATTTCGTCAGCGTGTCCCGCCAGCATAATGTGAGGGCTTCCCGCCGCGTTCTTGATGGCGATGACGTTGCCTAGCACGTCTGTGGTTACGGTGTCGGCGTAAGGGCTAACGAGTTCGCGGTAGACCTTCTGCACCTGCTGTTCGTAGCCGGAGGGACCTGGAGTGTCCACCAGTTTTTTTAGTAGCGCGAATGTGTCTTGATTCAAAAAAATCTCTCCTTGCATGCAATACCTTCGCCAACGGATGGCTTGAAATCTCATCTGGCGGGGTAGTTTTTGGTGTTGTTCCTCTTGTTTTCGGCTCTTGTCGTAGCCTCATTCTGAGGTCATAGCGGCGTGTTTTTGGCTAGAATGGATGCAACCGA
>JAPLCR010000698.1 GCA_026392135.1 Armatimonadota bacterium | reverse complement strand
TCCATTGCTTGTCGAAAAAACTTCTCTGCGGCTACATAGTCGTGTTTGTATATCTGTGCCAGAATCCCCAAATTGCTGATAGCAGAGGAGAAATAGGGATTCACCTCGACCGCTTTAAGGTAGAACGTCTCTGCGGCGGCATAGTCGTGCTTCACATCTTTGTACAGATTCCCCAAACCATTCACAGGGAAAGGGCTAAACGGGTCAATCTGCACCGCAAGGCGGTAGAGGCGTTCCGCTTCGGGGTAGTTGCGCTTAACCTCACGGTAGAGGTTTGCTAAACCACTCAAAGAGGAGGCATCTAGAGGGTCTAGCTCCATCGCTTTACGGTATAGGCTTTCAGCGGTCACATAGTCCCGCTTGATATTGTGGTAGAGGGTCGCAAGGCTATAGACAGGGGCAACTAAGTCAGGCTCTAGCTCTATTGCCCTACGGTAGAGGCGCTCTGCCTCTACATAGTCCTTTTTAACCATTTGGATTAGCGAACCAAGGTTGCTGACAGGAAGCGCGGAGCGTGGATCTAGCTCTATCGCCTTACGATACATCTTCTCCGCATTAACATAGTCGCGTCGTGCTTCCTGATAGATAGTTCCTACCGCGTTTGTCGCAAGCGCGTTGTTGGGGTCGAGTTCAAGTGCCTTCAGATAGGCTTTCTCTGCCTCGTCATAGTTCTTTCGGGTACTAAGATAGAGCGTCCCCAGTCGAAACTGAGCATAACTACTTTTGGGATCCGCTTCTGCCGCTCTCTTATAGAGCGGCTCCGCCTCCTTGAAGTTCTTAAAAACATCCCAGTTGATATTCGCTAAAAAGTAGAGAAGATGCACGGAGTTCCCGTCGGCTTTTAGAAGCTGTTGTGCCTCCTGCTTCGCTTCATCATACTTCTTCTGCTTAGAGAGTTCATACGCCTTCTGAAAACCTGCCTCGTACTTGTCTTCTGGTGTTGCACCTATTTGGCTAGGAACGGCACTCTCTCCCCCCTTACCGGCAGATAGACCAGTAGCAAGCGGGATGGGCTGAATATTACCGCTCTGGACGGAATAGGGGTCTTGGATGCCCCCCTCGTCCCTTAGAACAGCACCGGGTATGGCTTTAGCAAGATAGTCAAAGAGGCTTTTAACAGACAGTACACCTGCCCCATCCGCTGCTTCGCCCTTATAAGCCTGCTCAAGGAAGTAACCGAAATAGCCTCGCTGCTTGCGGTTCCAGTCGTGGCTACGCTGTTGTGGCTTTGCAGAGAAGAGCGTGATCCCGTTCGCGCCCTTATCAAGCGCAAGGCGTTGAAGCTGCGCGTCTGTCCAACGAATAGGTTGTGGAAAGAAAGTAGGGTTTAAGGAGGGGCTTCCGTGTGCTATGTCAAGGCAGAGCAGCGTCGCTTTCCCTTGTATGCTAGAAAGGGCGGGCTTCCACTCTTTAGCACTGATGGCGGTCTCCTGAAGCGTCTGGGGGGAGGTAAGGTTGACATCGTAAGGAAGCAGATAACTCTCAGTATCGAGCGCAACACCATGCCCCATGAAGAAGACAAAAAAGACATCCTCTGCCTTCCCCTGCTTCTGCCACTGCGAAATCTGATTCAGTATCTCCTTACGAGTGGGCTTTAGGCTACCATCACTTACGAGAAGTTGAACATGATTCGCCTTGAACAGTGATTTTGCCTGTAGGGTCTGTGCTAGAGCTTTCGCGTCCGCACAGGCAGTGCTGAGGGATGTGATATGCGCCTTGTCTTGATATTCGTCTATACCAATAACTAAAGCGTAGCTCTGTGCATTCGCTCTAAATGTGAGAGACCAGAGTAGCACCACAAAAATAGATACTCCGACTTTTTTCATATTAGCAACACTCCCGAATTGTGAATTTTAATTCGCTACGACGCAGTTCTAAAATAGCCGCTTCCTCCCTCTCGTCTCTCTCCTTCACAAGGGGTATAGGACATCAGCCTCTCCCCAACCCCTCTCCGAAACGGCGAGGGGCGAGAAGAAACTACCTCTTTGGAGAGCTATCTAGCCTATTTTAAAATCACGGTTCCCCACACAATAGGACGTCCCCACACTCCCGACCAGTACGACCACGCAAGGCGTGATTTGTTGATGTCTTCTCCTACGCGTGCCTGCTTCTTCATAGCATGAAACAGAATTACGTTAAAGCCAATTTTCCGCCCCGCGGTAGGTGCGAAAGTAGCATTGCGAAGGGTCTTCCATGGGATAAGTGTCTCTACAATATACCCGCCGGGCGTTATCTTAGAAGCGATACGAATACTCGGTTCACTTCTATCTATTACGCCGGGGTTGCCGTCCGCATCGCGTGCGGCGCGAACTTTCCCTGTAGTATCTTGTGGAAAGATGCCCAGTTTGAGTGTTCCAAAAGTGTTTTCACTACGCGGGTTGGGATCTATCGCTATTTCTGTACTGGTGGAGCGCCAGTGACCTTTAATGTCGTCAGGGGCAATGTTAAACACTACCGTGTCGTCCTTCACGTCAACCAGAACGTGTAGCCCCTCTTGAGTATACCCCAAGAAAAATCGTCCGCTTATTTCGCTCTCGTCCTTCCCCGTACCCTGTGCGCCATTTGTGTGC